>CAZPWU010000036.1:0-10097 GCA_964590325.1 uncultured Anaerolineaceae bacterium
TACCGTATACACAATATACTGTCGATGGCAGCTCGGCAATGAACCCTATTCTATTCAAAACCGGAACGGATGCTTCGGGTTGCACTTTTTGGAATGGGATTTCCTTTCCATCCGGGTATATTAGAGTATCGCAGTCACCTAATTCGGCTGTTTCGACTTCGACATATACTTTTAATCCCCATGCATTCGGATTAAAGACAACGAATGGTCGCATACTCTCCTCATAAGGGATGTTAATCCTCCATGCGAGGGATTGAACCGCAAAATTAATAGCACGACTTGCTATGGATAGCGATTCGCCATATTGCTGTTGGATATCCTCATATGCTGATTCGATACAGGTGCCTGCCAGACTATCGTGGAATTGGTTGAATAATAAATTTTTCCATGCTCGACCGAAATCACCAGGATAAGGCTGACCAGTTAACCACTCGGCTAAAATCGAGAATTTTTCTGCCGTTAAGAGCATATTCTCGGTTTGCCGATTCCAACGTTTTACATCCGAATAAGCCGCGTAGCACCCACTGGCATGATGTTGCAGGTCATCATGCACCACAGGAAACGCGAGGTTCTTGTTTATAACCTCGTTAAAATACCGATCAGGTGTACTCATTACTAATTCGGGTAAACTGGAGTCATTTTGCATCCGGTGAATACTATCTATATTTTCCCGCGTTGGCCCCCCACCATGATCCCCAACCCCGAAGAAACACATCAATTCGTTATAAGGATCCACAGCTTCACTGGCGCACGCTCTGATATGCTCATCCAGCTCCGAACCCCAGGTACCGTAAGAAAAGGGTATGCGGTAAGCCAGGACTCTGGAGCCGTCATCGGCTTCCCACCAAAATAAACGGCCAGGTAGTTCCTTTTCATGTGGTGAGGGGCGCATAAAGACATAATAATCCAAGCCACACTTTTTTAATATCTGCGGTAGCATGCCATTATGGCCAAAACTGTCCACGTTATATCCGACATGAGTAATCTTATTAAACTTTTCTTTAAAATAACGCTGCCCATATAACCCCTGGCGGATAAATGATTCGCCATTTGGGATGTTGCAGTCCGGTTGGATCCACCACCCGCCCACAATTTCCCAACGCCCCTCTGCAACCCGCTGCCGGATCTCATCAAACATCATCGGATCACTTTTCTCTATCCACTCATAAAAAGCAGCAGAACTTGATACGAAAAATAGGTCATCATAGTCTTTCATCAGGTGTAAGACCGAAGAAAATGTGGCATGGACCTCATGGAAGCCTTCCTGCCATTTCCATAACCAGACAGGGTCAATATGGGCATTAGCGATCATATGCAGCGTTTTTTGGTTCACAAGAAACCCCTTTTTTTATTGATTATAGGCTAGCGAACCTGGGCGGAAGTGCTAGAATACATGTGGTGTTAGAATCCCCTATTAAGGTGAAGAAGGAAAAAGGTTGATTAAGTCTGTTCTTTAAATACTTCCCATGCACCGACCCACGGAGTACCCAGGCGATGATGGAGAGGGACGACTACATGGTTTAATTTTTGAGCTATTTGTGCTGAAGTCTGGGCAATGGTCGCCCAATCTTCTGCCTGGAGTGCCTGTCGCATGGTTTCCCCATACTTTTTTGTCCAAGCCCACTCCATTCGAAAACGGTCTGCTTTTACCCAATAGTCCCGTTTTTCCCAGGCAGTTACGGTAGTATCAATAGTGTTATAGATCGACTCTAACGTCATGGCTATAAAAGCAATAAGGTCACAAGCCTGATTGTTAGGCTCTGATTGATAGGTTAATTCGCGTAAGGCTATTACAACTGATCGTGTCAGGCGAGATCGTTCTTTACCGGCAGTCTCAGTATTGATAACACGACCCATGAAACTCATTATAGCTCATTTTATTGACGTCCCAGTCTCTCTAGCTTATAATTCCAGCCCGCGGGGAAGTGCTGGAATTGGCAGACAGGCGTGACTTAGGATCACGTGCCGCAAGGCGTGAGGGTTCAAGTCCCTCCTTCCCCATGATGAATTACACTCCTTACCCCTTCCTTATGGGAGTCATACCCATTGGGAAGGGGAAAATTGTGAAGGAAATTAACCTTGAAAATAGATACACAATTACTTGAAGACCATCAAGCTAAACTGACTGTAGAAATCGAACCAGAGCTCTTAGAAAATGCCAAGCGACGGGCAGCTCGTAAATTAGCCAACCGGGTTAAAATTCCTGGTTTCCGACCTGGCAAAGCGCCTTATAACGTCGTAGAACGGTATGTCGGACAAGCAACAATACTGGAAGATGCCTTGGAAATACTCGTCGATGATATGTATCCAAAAGTCATCGAAGAATCGGGTATTAAACCATATGGACCGGGTAAGCTTGAAAATATGCCCACGATGGAGCCTCCAACCTTTGAGTTTCTAGTCCCACTTGAATCAGAAGTAACCTTGGGAGATTACCGATCCATCCGTCTACCATATGAACCTCAGGTTATAACTAAAAAAGAAGTTGATAAGTTCATTAACGACCTTAGAACGCAGCGTGCGGTAATCGAACCTGTGGAACGACCCGCACAGGAAGGCGACCAGGTTTACATTCGGTTAAGCGGTGAACGAGTACAGGTTGCCGAAGCTGAAACAGCCACACTGATTAAAGAACGACCGCAATTAATCAACATCGAGAAAGAGGATGCTGATAATAAAGATGAGTGGCCCTTTCCTGGTTTTTCACGTCATTTGATCGGATTAGCACCCGGGGATGAGAAGACCATAGGTTATACTTACCCAGACGATTCAACCTACGAAGCCTTACGCGGGAAAATAGCTGAATTTCACATCGTCATAGAACAGGTTAAATCCCGTAACATGCCCGAACTAAACGATGCATTTGCACAATCGGTCGGGGAGTATGCAACCGTAGATGCTCTACTTGCTGAAGTAAGAAAGAGCCTTGAAGCACGGGCCAAAACCGAATATGATACAGAATATAGTGACAAAATAAACGAAGAACTCCTTAAGGATGCAACACTAAAATATGCCCCCCAAATGCTCGAGCGCGAGGTGGAGGGCTTTATTTCGGATCTTAAAAACCGGCTGGCTCAACAAAACCTGGATATGGACACCTATTTAAAAATGCGCAAAATGGACTTGGATGCGCTGCGCAAAGATTTATTACCCAATGCTGAAAAAAGACTAAAACACTCTCTTGTTCTACTTGAAGTCGCAAAAGCTGAAGGGATAAAGATAGAACAAAACGAGCTTGAAAGCAGGACACTGCGAACTCTCGAGGAATTAAGCCAATCTCTACCAATGAAAGAAATTAAGAAAATTAACACCCACGATTTTGTTGCCGGTCTTGCAGGGAACATTGCCTCAAACATGATGGTCGAACAAACATTGGAACGCCTCAGGGCTTATGCTCGAGGGGAGGTTATTGAGAAGGTTGAAAACCCAACAACAGAACCAAGGTCAGAGCTTGAAGTCGAAAAAGATGTTAATGTCTCGACTAATACAACGGCTGATGAAAGAACTGAAAACACCCAAGAAGCTGCCCAATTGGGTAACCAATCCACCGTTCCAGATAGTGCAAATGAAGAACACGGGGAACTACATTGAGTAGATTCAACTCTTAGAGGATAGAAATATGACAGTGAAAAAACTACAACAACAAGTGGAAATATTTACTCCCCACATGGTTGTCCCGATGGTAATAGAGACCACAGGGCGTGGGGAACGAGCTTATGACATATTCTCGTTATTGCTCCGAAATCGTATTGTATTTCTGGGCACACCTATTAATGATCAAATATCAAATCTGATTGTTGCCCAATTACTGTATCTCAACCAGGAAGATAGAGAAGCTCCAATTTCAATGTACATAAACTCACCAGGGGGAGTTATCTATTCTGGCATGGCAATCTACGACACGATGCAGATGATATCCAACCCGATCAGCACCTTTGCCATCGGTGTTACCGCCTCCTTTGGAACGGTACTGCTTGCCGCCGGGACGAAGGGACAACGCTACGCACTCCCTAATGCTTCAATCCATATGCACCAACCCCATGGCGGTGCAGAGGGTCAGGCTACAGACATCGAGATCCAGGCCAAGGAAATATTACGTCTACGGTTAAACCTAAACCAAATACTGGCTCGACACACCGGTCAGACGCTTGAGGTTATTGAACGAGATACTGAGCGCGACTTTTGGATGGATGCTCAAAAAGCAGTTGAATATGGACTGATCGATCAGGTATTAGAATCCCCGGAAAACAAGAAGCTATAAACCATATAAAAACCCGTTATCGTAAATCCATCAGGTAATCAACGAAACGGGTTTTTTGTCTTTAAAACAGGAGTTTATATGGTTCATCTTTCAACCTTTTCGGATGGCCCGGTCTTCACTGATCTATTGGAGCGATTTTCAGAGGCTGAATGACCGTTAGCAACCTATCCGGCATAAAATCATTAATAGTCGATATAGATGGTGTGCTATGGCGTGGATCTAAGTCCATCGGTGATTTACCTGCAATTTTCGATAAAATCGCTGCTTGTGGATTGAAGGTAGTACTGGCCACAAATAATGCCACATTATCCGTTGAACAATACCTGTCAAAACTCGGCTCAATGGGGGTGATATTAAAAGATTGGCAGGTAATCACCTCTTCTACTGCAACCGCGTTATATATTAAACATCTCCACCCCGAGGGGGGAAAAGTATATATTATCGGTGAAGATGGGTTAGTACAAACCCTGGCAAAAAATGGGTTTGACTATGCAGAGCAAGATGTCCTGGCTGTTGTGGCCGGCATGGATCGACAACTAACTTATGAGAAACTGAAACGGGCCACACTTTTAATACGTTCGGGTATTCAATTTATTGGGACCAATCCGGATCGCACATTTCCAACCCCTGAGGGGTTAGTCCCAGGAGCTGGTGCTATTCTGGCAGCAATCGAGGTTGCCACCGATCAAAAACCTCTTGTGATCGGTAAACCAGCACCAGCGATGTACCAGGTAGCTATCGATAGATTAGTATCATTACCTCATGAGACATTAGTAGTAGGCGACCGCCTCGAGACCGACATCGTTGGTGCACAAATCTTAGGATGTAAAACCGCTTTAGTTCTTTCTGGTGTCACTTCTCCTGAGGCAGCTTACGCCTGGTCTCCACCACCTGATCTGATAGCTCCCGATCTTGATAGCATACTAAAAATGATAACGGGATAGGGGAATGGGGATAATATGGACGAACGTCTATTCATATTCGACCTTGATTTCCCCGATCTAGTAAAGATCATGGCTTCATATGAAGAACCAGCCTACCGGGCTTTACAAATATGGCAAGGGTTATACCGTCAATTATGGAAGCTGCCCGATGAATTTTCAACCTTACCGCGTGAGCTACGTCATATATTAGCTGATTCGTTTGAATTTAGCCATCTTCAAGTTGACCGGGTTTTAGATTCTAAAGACGGCGAAACGCGTAAGACCCTATTCCGCTTGCCAGATAGCCAACCAATCGAAACGGTGCTGATGCGCTATTCCAAGCGACAAACGCTGTGCATTTCTACACAGGCAGGTTGCGCGATGGGGTGTGTGTTTTGCGCTACCGGTCAAATGGGGTTCAAACGGAATTTAACTAGCGGGGAAATTGTGGAACAAGTGCTTTTCTACGCTCGGATGCTGCACACCGAGGATGAAGAAGTGACCAATGTGGTCGTTATGGGAATGGGAGAACCATTTCACAACTACCATGCTACAATGGCAGCCATTGACCGTCTGAACCATCCAGATGGTTTTAACCTAGGGGCGCGTCGCTTTACCATATCGACGGTCGGATTAGTGCCGATGATCCGCAAGTTTACAGCAGAACAAAGACAGGTTAACCTGGCTGTTTCCCTTCATGCTTCGGATGATGAACTGCGTTCATCATTATTGCCAGTGAGCCGAAAATATTCGATTGATGAAGTATTAGCTGCATGCCGAGACTATGTTGACAAAACACACCGGCGGATAACTTTTGAATGGGCGTTGATAAGAGACGTTAATGATAGCCCAGAGCAAGCCCGAAAACTGGCGCTGCGTTTGCATGGACTATTATGCCACGTCAATGTCATACCTCTAAACCCAACCGAACGATATGCTGGTAAAGCGACTACTCGACAAAGAGCTGTAATATTTAGAGCCGAATTAGAAAAGCTAGGGATCCCGTGCAGCATCCGCTTAAGACGTGGGATCGATATCCAGGCAGGTTGTGGTCAATTAGCTGGTAAGGAAATAAATTAAAGGGTTGTTGGGAGTTGATATCACCCAACCACCCTCGTTTTTGCTCCTAGATTTCATTCAGAGCCTGCGTTACTCTATTAATTCGAATTCCAGGCGTAAAACTTTTACCCACACCCCCCGGTTGTGACACATCGCTATCGTTTTTTCGGTCAGATCGCTAGATAATCTAGAGCTAGACGATATGATAATTCCATCGATATGTTTATTCGATAGGATATTTTCTAACTGTTCACAACCACCCAGTATATCAACACCATGGATATGACGCCCCCACCATAAAGGATCGTCATCTAGAAATCCGATCGGGCGGTAACCGAGCTCTGGATTTCTTATAATCCATCGTAGTGCTATTTCTCCCGCGTCTTCAGCTCCATATATCAATACACTCTCGATATCACTATTTGTGATCTGCCTTCCTGAAATTCTATCGAGGACTTGGAATGAAGACCGAGAAGCCGCCAGGCTGAAAAAGAGGAAAACCGCGTATAAGATAAATATTTCCAATGAATACACATCGGTCGGATATATAATCTTTAATAATACCGCAACCGGTATCACTGCCCCCAAAGAAGCCGTAGCGTATCTAACCAGGTCGTCTACGCCCACATATCGCCAAGCACCTCTATAAACTCCTAAAATAAAAAAGGCGAAGTATGCGGTCGCTAAAGCAAGGGGCACCGAACGAACATAAAGGTTCATGTAAGCTTGGTTAAAAGTTAGACCGAAACGTATCCAATAAGCGAGGTAATAAGAGACACCAATCAGGAAAAAATCGAGCACTATTTCAAATAACCGTCGTTTGTAGGTGAGGTTTACCATTAAGCGAGTAATGCTTCCCTGAGAAGGCGTTAGTGTAGAAACAACTTTTAACCGTCCCAGGTAAGCTGTGAATAGCGCGAGGGATATCAGTAATATAGGTATTAAAACTAAACTGAGAGCATAGTCCAGCGCTTCTAACCCAGCAGCAGCCACACCGGAAACGATAGCGATACCGTACAAAAAGAGGACCGCCTGACGTTCAGTTAATCCGAAGGCGACCAACCGATGGGAAGTATGATCGGCGCCTCCTTGGGCTGGCGATTGTCCTCGCAATAAACGGGTGATAGTGACTAAAGCTGTGTCAATGATCGGCAGTAGAAATAAAAGTGTTGGTACCATCGTTACAGCTAAGATATTGGATGCCTGTGTGCGACGAGCGACTGATAGTGCTGCCAATGTGAAACCCAAAAACATACTACCGCTATCCCCCATAAATATTTTCGCTGGTGGGAAATTGAACACCAGGAAACCGAGGATACTACCAACCAGAGATAATGAAATTAATAATAAGGATTGGTTGTTAGTTCTCCAGAAGAAATATGACAGGACACCTGCTGCGATTAATGCCACACCACCCGCCAATCCATCCATATTGTCAAGCAAGTTAATTGCATTGGTAATCCCAACAAGCCAGACAAAGGTTAAAATGATGTTAGCTACACCCCAAGGAAAAAAATGGATGACATCAATAAAATAGACAACAATCGCGGCAGCCAGTATCTGTCCAACTAGCTTGGTTGGAGGTGTGATCCGCTTAAAATCATCAAATAAACCCATACCAAACATTAATACCGAACCAGCTAACAGAGCCCAACGCACCTGTCCTAATTCACCTGTCAAGACACTTGACACAAGGACGGATATGATAAAGACAAAAAACATCGCTATCCCGCCCAGGGTCGGTGTAGGTATATTATTCCAGCGGTCCTTACGGGGTTGCACGACACGTCCCAACCGTAAGCTTATCCGGCGTACCAGAGGGACGCATACCAAGGAAAAGATAAAGGATAAAATAAACGCTAGAAGAACCATTTTAGGAAGAATTATCTAAAAGCTACACCACAACTCTATGGAAGTTTATTGATCTGGTCGATCAAGGCTTTTATCCCATTTTGCTGCCCAGTTGGTGCAACTGCAAGTGCATCATTGGCACGTATTAAAGCATTCGTTTTATTGCCAAGTTGAACATATAGACGGGCAATGGTTGCCTCCATCTTCCATACATCAGTGGACTTTGGATTTAGATCTATCGCATCCTGATAATTACTAATAGCTTCAGCATAATAACCTAATTGAGTATTAATATCACCGAGAGATAACAGACTGGTTAATTTAGTTTGTGCCTCGAAATAGCGGGATACATTGACAGCTATCGTGAAATGGACAACGGCTTGTTCAAGATCTGCCTTCTTCATTACCGTGTCGGAAATCGTCTGGCTTTGACGAACATAATAATCGCCCATAAGGCTTTGTGTCCAACTGTATTTTGGATCAATATCGAGCGCATGTGCAAGTCTTATATATGCTTCATCTGGTTGATGAAGAACATCAATTATTAGAATATACCATTCCCCCCACAAAGTCGAGTTATTCGGACTGAGTGTTACAGCCATTGCATAATAGTCAGAAGCTTTCTGACCAAGTTCTTGACGCGTTTTAGCATCACTCGCCCGTGAAGCCCACCAGCTATACAGACGTCCAAGGTTGGCAGTATGGTCTGTGTTTAACGGATTTATTTTTTGTGCAGTCTTGAGGTCACTTTCGGACTGAATAACTAATTGTTGCTGAAGTGTTGGATCCGTCTCTGCCTTAGCCTGCTCAAGGTAGCTGCGACCTAAGAAAAGGTAATAATAATCCTCAGAAGGAGCAAGCTCAAGAGCTCGTTGATACAGTAATGTTGCTGCTGCCCATTGATTGTTTCGCGTGTAAGGATCCGCCAGTTTGTAGGCTTCATCAGCATATATGATGCGTAAATTTGTAAAGTTAATAAGCACTACTGCAATGAGTAGAACAGCTAAAGCGACTATCTGTCCAAATCCAGAGGTATATACACTTCGATTAGACCATTCGACAGGTAAGAAAAAGACCATGACCAATAACATCAGGAATATATAGATATAGTAATTTAATAAAAGATTACCAATTGAGGCTACTTGGCCATTAAGAAGCTCAGTTGCAGTTTTATTGGCAGATTGGTCAGCTACCGCCATTATCGCCAGGCTACCAGCGTGCCAAAACCAATAAATGATTGCCGCCAGCCCAGAAACACTCAGAGTCACCCCAAAGGCCTTAAACCAGTTCTCTTTCCCAATTGTTTCAATCTCTGCCGTTAATAACAATCCCACTCCTAACCAGGTTGTTAAAACCAAAGCCAGGATCCCATACGAAACAACATTGTTATGATTTGGCAACCTTGTTATAGATCGTACCATTATAAGGAATGTCGAGGTTAGACGTTGTAGATTATTAGTTAAATCATAACCCAGCGTTATTAATATAACTCCAATCAGACCCCCATTGAATATAGACAATTTAAACCAGGTGGGTAAACCTTGTTCTGTACTGCGTGTGCTTCTATCACTCCTGCGCTGCTTTCGACCTCTGGAAACTTTACTGTCAAATTTACCACCATTCTGAATAAGGTTTTTATTAAGATTTTTGATGTCCGGATTAATGACGGTTGCATACTCACCATGCTTGGGTAAGATATAGCCAACCGCTAAAAGCAAAGCAGAAAAGGTCCAAAAATAGGTACGTGTCACCGCAATAGCTATTCCAAAGTTTATTTCAATAAAATGCGCCATAATGGCTGAGAGTAACACGGCTATAGTCAGCGATCGTAAAGCTTCTCCACCTGATTTAAGAGCTACTTGCTCACCAAATATTGCAGCCAGAATCACATAAGTAACAATTCCACCTGCAACTCCCAATGGCAAACCCAAGCCAAAGTATTCGGCTCCTCGCCATACTATTAATACAACTGACCCAACTACTCCACCACCCAACACGAGAGC
>CAZPWU010000037.1:0-9969 GCA_964590325.1 uncultured Anaerolineaceae bacterium
AGATAGCGCCCAAAATCTGGCGAGTATGATTTATGCCCAGGTTGTGGATACCTTGAGTCTAAATGACCGGCGCCAACCCTCGACCCGTCTAGATACTCTCTTGCGCATTCGGCCTGACCTGATCATCATCGCTGGTGGAACAGAGGGTGGGGCCTCGCACTCACTCATGACCTTAATTGAATCCATTGGTCTTGCCTGCTACATAACCCCTGAAATAATGCGACCTGATGTGCTTTATGTTGGAAACCAGGCTTTGATCCCTGAGATCAAATCATCCCTGGGATCGTATGCCACTTTACATATCGCACCGAACATCCGACCAACCCTGGAAATGGAGCAGCTATCTTCTGCTCAGGATGACCTGGCGATGATTTTCCGCCAGGTGCGCGGTAAAAAGATCCCTGGGGTTCAAGAACTGAATGGCTGGACAGGTGGCCAACTAATGCCCACCGTAACCGCCTTCGGGAAGCTGGTCCGTTTTCTCAGCCGGGTCTACGATCCGGCCAAAGGTGTGTTAGGCATCGATGTTGGCTCTTCAGCGACAAGTATCGCGGCTGCATTTTCCGGTGATTTGATCTTGAGGGTTTATCCTAAGTTCGGTTTGGGAGAATGCCTGGCTGGGTTGTTAAATTACACATCATTGGAGGAGATCACCCGCTGGCTTTCCGTCGAGGTCACAGATGCCGAAGTGCGGGATTATCTTTTCAACAAGGCTGTCCATCCTTCCAGTATACCCGCTAATGCCGAGGAACTCTCAATAGAGCAAGCAGTCGCCCGACAGGTGATGCAGTTGGCAGTCAAGAAAGTAATGAAAAACTTTCCGAGGCGCGCAGCGCGGTCTGGTGTTGGGTTGCTGCCCTGGTTTGAGCCGATCCTTGCCACGGGCAGTGTACTGACCAATGCCCCAACCCGTGGTCAAACCCTATTAATGCTGCTGGATGCTCTTCAACCAACCGGTGTGACTACGTTTGCCCTGGACCAGAATATGATCTCGTCTGCTCTTGGCGCTGCTGCAGCTATCAATCCTGCTCTGACAGTCCAGGTGCTCGAGTCGGGTTCTTTCCTCAATCTTGGCACGGTGATTTCTCCCGTAGGGAATGCAAACTATGGCACCTCTTGCTTGCGCGTGCGCGTGACCTATGAGACGGGCAATACAGCTAACCTCGACATAAAGTTTGGTGCATTAGAGGTGATACAGATGCCTATCGGGCAGAATGTCAACCTGCACTTGCAGCCTTTGCACCGTTTCGATGTTGGCATGGGAGGACCAGGTCGTGGTGGGAATGTAAAAGTCGTGGGCGGCTCTCTTGGTGTAATTATTGACGCACGCGGTCGACCTTTACGGCTCCCGGATGACCCGGTCCGGCGGCGTGAGTTAAACAAAAAGTGGATTTGGACCTTTGGGGGGTGAGCTCCATCCCCTGGCATCCTTCTTGCATCAGTGAGTAAAAATCGTGGACATGTTGGCGACTATCACCCATATCGTACCGATCACATCCATTCAACGCACCCGGCTGCTACCGGTGCCAGGGCGTGTCGTCGTTCGTAAAGGTCAGAAGGTCAGTCCTACGGATGTGATCGCCGAAGCCAACCTGGCTCCTGAGCATCTTCTGTTGGATATCGTCCGCGGCCTGGGCTTGTCCGGTGAAGATGCTGACCGTTTCATTCAGCACCAGGCTGGTGATCAGGTCAGCGAGGGTGATGTGATCGCTGGTCCGGTTGGTTTTGGACGGCGTGTGGTGCGAGCACCGAGCGCCGGAAAAGTTGTCCTGGCGGGAAGTGGGCAGGTACTGCTGGAGGTTGAGAGCCGTCCTTATGAGATCCGGGCTGGATTTTCAGGCATAGTATCCGAGCTGATCCCCGATCGAGGCGCCATCCTTGAGGCTACCGGCGCGTTGATCCAGGGTGTATGGGGCAATGGGCGAATAGATTATGGATTGTTGAATGTCCAGGCACGCACCCCTGACGATGTGATTACCGCCGATCGTTTGGATGTCAGTTTGCGAGGTGCAGTCGTTCTGGCAGGCATTTGTACCGATACCGATGTGCTGAATACGGCTGGAGATCTTCCTCTGCGTGGGCTGATTCTAGCAAGTATGAACTCTTCTTTAGTACCGTTGGCTTTGAAGATGCGCTATCCGATAATTATTCTCGAGGGATTTGGGCAAATCCCTATGAATTCGATCGCCTATAAGTTAATATCGACCAACGCCAGGCGGGAAGTTGCACTAAATGGAGAAACCTGGAACCGTTACGAATCGACACGGCCTGAGATCATTATCCAATTACCAGCTCAAGGAGATTTACCCACCACTACAGAGACAGACATGTTCAAGACGAATCAACAGGTGCGAGTACTATGCGCCCCTTATCGATCGAAGATCGGTACTCTCATTGCAGTTCGTTCTGGTTTAACGGTTTTACCCAATGGTACGCGGGTGCCAGCGGCAGATATCCATCTCGAAGATGGCGAGAATGTGATCTTGCCGTTGGCTGACCTTGAGGTATTAGAGTAGTAATAAAATCTATATGACTGCCGAAGCCTATAAGGAATAAGCGAGTCTTATCCGCCAGGCTTTGAGAGGTCAAACCCCCCGAGTCCTGTGTTTAAAGCGCGGGCTAAAAGAGGAGAGGATGCTATGACATTTGATAACGTGGACTTAGGCAATGATATCGGTAACGATAATGAACCGGGCATGGGTGCCCCTCCGCCGGAAGAATCTAATAATCGAACCTTCTTGATTGTTGCCGGTGTTTTGGGTGCGATCTTGCTACTTTCGCTGATCTGTATCGCAGCTTATGCCGGATTGGTCGTGGTTCCAAGGCAACAGGGTGCAAAAAAAACCGATCTGGCAGCAAAATACAATGCTCAGAACACTGCTGTGGCCTTCGCATTAACACAAACTGCCGTGGTAACACCCACCTATACCGCTACGCGCATACCGACCACGGCAGTCAAGCCCACGAACACCCCGGTTGTGGCACAACCCGCCACGAATACCCCGACCCAGGCGATAGACCCACGCACAGCAACAGTGGCAGCCTTGCTCACTCAGGCTGCAGCAGCCCAAAAGACGGTGATACCTACATCGACGTTATTACCAAAAAGTGGCTTTGCTGATGAAGTGGGCGCACCGAGTTTACTGGGGCTGGCAGTCCTATTGGTTGTCGTTATCTTCCTGGCTCGCAGGTTGCGCACCGCCCATTAGCATTGGTAGAAAAAAATAGAAGGATGAAGGTCTGCAGCCATCAGCCTTCATCCTTCTATCTTGCATATATTTATTTTACGTAATGCTGGCTGCCACCTGTTCCCCATACCCCATGAGGGCGGTCACCATCTCAGGGCTGCGTCCTTCGGCGTAGACGCGCAGAACAGGCTCGGTGCCCGAGGGGCGGATTAACAACCACGAGCCATCCGCTATCAGGTATTTGATCCCATCTATTTTGCAAATCTCACCAACCTTTTCTCCGCCGATGACGGCAGGGGCTTGATTGACCAGGTAGTTGGTCATTCGATCTTTTGCGACCGGATGACTCAGTCGCAGGTCATTACGCTGGTAATAAGCTGGACCGACATCCTTCAATAGACCATCCACGAGCTCATTGAGCGTCGTACCGGATGTGGCGACGATTTCCAGGAGCAGCAAGCCCATTAATATGCCGTCCCCCTCAGGGATATGTCCCTTAATAGAAATACCACCTGATTCTTCCCCGCCGATCAGTACTTCTTCTTTTAGCATGTAATCGGCAATATAATTGAACCCGACCGGTGTTTCATATACCGGCAGACCGTAACGTTCTGCAAGGCGGTCTACCATGCGCGTGGTAGAAACGGTGCGTACCACCGGACCGCTCCAACCCCGTTTTTCGACCAGATAGCGTAAGGATAATGCCATGATTTTATGAGGATCCACAAAATTACCGCGTTCATCCATAGCGCCGGTCCGGTCGGCATCCCCGTCCGTGGCGAGACCGAAGTTGCCCATATGGGTGCTGATCGCCCCCGCCAGTGCACCCAGGTAACGGGCAATGGGCTCGGGATGAACCCCACCAAATCCTGGGTTCATCTCCCCCCTGATTTCTTGTACTTCAACACCGGTCCCCTGTAAAATGCCTTTGATGACGCCGCGTCCCGAACCATACATCGAGTCCACTACTACTCGTTGAGGGTTTTCGGCGATGGTATCAAAATTTATGAGAGTGCGCAGGTGTTCATAATAAGCAGGAAGCGGGTTGAAGCGTTGGATCAAACCATCTCTGCGGGCCTGTTCGTAGTCCATCAGGTTGGGACCGCGCCCGCGCTGTTCGTTATCGTTTAAGTAAACTTCCACACGTCGGCACTGTTCTTGCAATGCAGAACCTCCGTATGAGCCTTTTAATTTAACCCCGTTATAGCGTGGAGCGTTGTGAGAGGCGGTGATCATTACCCCGGCGATGGCTTCCAGGTTACGGACCGCATAAGAAATGGCAGGCGTAGGAGCATCACCCTGGGCCAGATACACTGTATAGCCGTTGGCTGCCAGGACACGGGCGACATCGACCGCATATCGGTCGGAGAGGAAGCGCGTATCGAAGCCAACCACCATTATCTTCGAATCGATTGTGCTGCTTAGAGGAGTGCCGTTGTTCCAAGAGCCCGAGCTTACGGCATCAGCAATCGCCTGTGCAACCATGCGTAAGTTGTTGAATGTAAAAGTGTCTGAAATGACAGCCCGCCAGCCGTCAGTACCAAAATGGATGGGCATTTTATCCCTCCTATGTTAAGTGATATAAATGTTCTCGATTCTATCATCAATCGTATATAATTCGCTGTTTTACAATTCATGCTAAAATCAAGCTATGGCTGAAGATTCGCAGCTCATATCTTTCCTTAGTCATATCGCCTTGTTCAGGGATCTGGAAGCAAGCGATCTTGAGCAACTGGCAGCCCAGCTTGAAACTGTCCATCTGCCAACGGGCAAACGCTTATTTTCCCAGGGGGAACCTGGCGATCGGTTCTATATTATTTATTCAGGTAAAGTTCAGGTCACACGGGGTCCAGAGAGCCGTCGTCAGAACTTAGCTACCCTGGTCGCCGGCGATTTTTTTGGTGAGGAATCATTGCTGTCCGGGCGTCCCCGGTCGGCATCTGTGACCGCGCTCGAACCCTCCGAGTTATTAGCCTTAGACCGGGAACAGTTATACACCCTTTTAAAAACCTATCCTTACATTAAGCCATACCTGATAGCGATCATCAACAGCCGCCAGCTGGCACGTAAAAAACAATATAGCTGGTTGGGTGAAGACGAGACCGTCTATTTATTGGCGCGCAAAGCCCAATCTTATTTGCTGGTCTATCTAGTACAACCGTTGTTGGTCGGCTGGCTCTCGGTGCCCTTCTTTTTGTTTGCCTTTTGGATACAAATTGCTTCGTTTCGTTTAGTTGCCGAGTGGATCGGCTTTGCTATCCAAATCGTGGCTTTATTATGGGGGATATGGCGGTGGATTGATTGGGGTAATGATTATTACATTGTAACCAATCAGCGTGTGGTCTGGCTGGAAAAGGTGATTGGGTTATACGGCAGCCGCCAGGAAGCACCTCTCAGCACGGTATTAACCGTTGGGATCATAACGGACCAGGCGGGGCGGATGCTAGGATATGGAGACGTCATTGTACGGACCTTCACCGGACAGATCGTGATGCAACATGTGGGTATGGCTGTACAATTGGCCGCTATTATTGAAGAACAATTGACCCGTAATAAGCAAGTGGCGAAGAAGTCGGACGCCGAGGCTCTTGAACGTACCATCCGGATGCGACTGGGCCTTCCCGTAGCTGGAGGGCCTCGCCCAGAGATCCCTCAATCTGCCAGGTCAGTCCCTGTACAAAGATCCGGATTTTTCAAACGGGCATTTATCAATTTCTTCAAGATGCGTTATGAAGAAGGGGGTGTTATAACTTTTCGTAAGCATTGGTTCTTACTTCTGGATGACACCTGGAAATCCGGGCTGGGACTTCTGGCCCTGGCTGTCTTTCTTGTGCTGCGGTTAATGAATTATTTCACTTTCATCTCAACGGATTTGGTTGTATTGATATGGTTCACCTTCAGTTTTCTCTCTTTTCTATGGTGGCTTTACGAATATGTCGATTGGCGTAACGATATCTACCAGATCACCTCAGATCAGATCATCGATATCTATAAAAAGCCCTTGGGCAGGGAGGATAAGAAAATTGCCCTATTAGAGAATATCCTCAGCCTTGGTCACGAGCGCAAGGGGATCCTGGGACTGCTGTTCAATTATGGCAATGTTATCGCCATGGTCGGCGCTGCCCGGTTCACTTTTGATGGCGTGTATAATCCGGCGGGGGTAGAGTCAGAGATCTTCCACGCCATCGCCCAACGCAAGCGTAAACAAAAAGAGGATGAAGCCGTCAAAGAGAGGGAGCGCATCGCCGACTGGTTAGAAGCTTATCATCGCCAGACCGAATCCATAAGAAATGAAAATACATCCAAGTTAGACCAAAATACAGGGTAAAATTGGGTAATTCTTTGACGTTTTAGAGGTGTAAATGGCAGTACGTGAGGTTATTACCCTACCACAACCGGTCTTGCGGCGTAAGGCACGCAAAGTGACCGATTTCGGCCCAGAATTACAAACTTTAGTTGATGATATGATCGAAACAATGCGTGTGGCTCCTGGGGTTGGGCTGGCTGCCAACCAGGTGGCTGTACCGTGGCGCGTGATCGTCGTCGAATACGGTGATGAAGAAGACGAAGAAGCTCCACCGAGACTTTATACAGTGGTTAATCCGGAGATCACCCGCTTCTCAAACGAAACGGAGCTAGAGACAGAAGGCTGCCTATCTGTACCAGGGATTGCCGGGGAAGTGAAGCGATATCAGGCAATCACCGTCAAAGGTTTGAACCGACGCGGTAAACCGGTCACTATCAAGGCGCGCGACTGGTTGGCACGTATCTTCCAGCATGAGATCGATCATCTGGATGGGATCTTATTTGTGGATCGCGCCGAGCGCGTCTGGAAGAGTGAGGAAACCCCGGCCCAGGTATCACCAGTTGAGTAAACCTGTTTTCTCTCAGCTCAGAGGTGTTACCTGGTTTCAGCGCACAAGTCAACGATATTTATCCAACCTGATCTGTGTATCTCACACATCTATCACTCACGAACTTTCGAAATTTCACCCGCCTGGACGAGGATTTGCCGGGCGGGACAATTTTGTTAGTGGGTGCTAACGCCCAGGGGAAGACCAGCGTCCTGGAGGCCATCTTTTTCCTGGCTACATTTGCTTCTTTCCATGCCAACAGTGATCGACAGCTAATCAACTTTCTATCGGCGCGGGATCCGCTGGCTGTAGCCCGTATCGTTGCCGATTACTGCCTCCCGGGAGCAACCCATCACCTTGAAGTGCGCATAATCCAGGAGCCAAATGGCATTAACGGCGATTCTCGTCTGCGTAAGGAAGTGTTATTAGATGGGGTCAAGCGCAAGGTCAATGAAGTGGTGGGCCAGTTTAACGCGGTCCTTTTCTTGCCCCAGATGCTGAGGATCATCGAAGGTGCTCCTGAGGAACGCCGGCGTTACCTCAATATGGCTCTAACGCAGGTCAATCCCCATTACAATGAAGCCTTATCCGACTATACACGCGCACTGAACCAGCGCAACGCTCTGCTTAAGCAATTATTTGAACGCCAGGGTGATGTAGCGCAGCTTGATTTTTGGGATGGGCAGTTGGCTGCTTCCGGAGCGCATCTTATCCACGCTCGTGTCCGGGCTGTCCTGGAATTAGAATGCCTGGCGACCCGGATTCACCATGAGCTGACGCGCGGCAGCGAAGTGTTGCGCTTATGCTACCAACCCGCCTTCGATCCGCTTCCCAAACCTCCTGGGCAGTTTGCTTTGCCTTTTGATGCCCTGGTTGATCGCTCGGGTATCTCCATGGATCATATCCGCCAAGGTTTTTTGGACAACCTGGTTCAGCTTCGCCATGAGGAGATCGCCCGCGGGATCACCACCATCGGCCCCCATCGTGATGAGCTACGTTTTCTCAGTAATGGGATTGACCTTGGAATCTATGGCTCGCGCGGCCAGGCGCGTACTGCAATGCTGGCGCTTAAGCAGGCCGAGGTGGTTTGGATGAAAGAAAAAACCGGCTATTGGCCGGTCCTTTTACTCGATGAGGTCCTGGCTGAGCTAGACCTCCAGCGCCGGGTCGATCTGCTGAACCGCCTGGCTGAGTGCGAGCAGGCCCTGCTGACCACCACTGACCTGGATTTATTCTCTGTTGATTTTGTGAAGAAGGCTACCTTATGGCGCCTCCGGGAAGGAAGGTTAGAAAAGTGAATGGCAATGGTGGTTATAGTGCTACAGCGGTTTTTTAGCCGGCGCACCTACCCGTCGCGGGTAATCCTGGGGGGTAGCAGCAACCTTATCCACCACAACTAAAAAGTGTTCCTCGGCCACACCGGGCAGTGCCACCGGCAATAATTGCCGTAGATGCCCCCCCAGGACGCGGATGGCATGTTCTGCGGCTTGTGCTTCGGCTGGACCGCTCTCACCCTTCATCGCCAACATCCTTCCGCCGACTTTCACTAACGGAAGCAGGTATTCCGCTAAAACCTGCATCACTGCCACAGCTCGCCCGATAGCCCAATCATAGCGTTCACGGTATGCAGGCATATGCCCAAGAGTCTCCACACGCTCAGAGACGACATCGACTCCTTCCAGGCCAAGGGTTTCCACCACATGACAGCAGAAGTTTGATTTTTTCCGCACCGACTCAACCAGTGTCAGGCGCATAGTCGGACAAGCAATTTTTAATGGTAACCCTGGGAAACCAGCGCCCGTCCCCACGTCAATAACACGGTCGCCAGGTGTATCGCGCATGGCCAGCAGGCAGGTCATCGAATCCAGGAAGTGTTTAACCCGGATCGTCTCAGCATCGCGTACTGCCGTAAGGTTAATGCGCGTGTTCCAATCTAAAAGCTCTCGCTCATATTGGGCGAGTGCAGCCAACTGTGTCGAGGTCAGGTGTATCCCGACTAATGACCGGGCCTGCTGCGCCAGCGTTTTCATACCCGTAAATTATACCTGGAGGAGGCTGTCGTGCGGATATTATTCCACCCTTTATGCGCTTGCTCGTAAAAAAACTTTCAGCTAAAATCTTCTCATGAAGAGTAAGCAGCATCTTTTCTGGCTGGCTGGTTTGCTGGTCATAAGCTTAATGCTGTCCTTGACTGGTCTTGGTACCGCACAGACAGATTCACTACCCGAGGAAGCATATATCTCAGGGTTGGGCGGTCACGCTCAGAGCTATTCACTTTCGTGTGAATCCCGTTCGGCTGTCGATTGGGCTGCTTTCTGGGGTTTAAGTATTGACGAAGCGGAGTTCCAGACAAACCTGCCGAGATCTGATAATCCGGATAAGGGTTTTGTCGGTCAGGCCAGTGACACCTGGGGGAATCTCCCGCCCCGGGGATATGGCGTGTACGCCGGACCAGTTGAAGCGCTCCTGCGCCATTATGGTTTACAGGCGACGGCTCACCGCGACCTATCGTGGGATGATCTAAGGGTTGAGATCGCTGCCGGTCGACCGGTGATCGTCTGGATAATCGGACAGATGTGGTATGGAACGCCGCGCACATACAAGGCTCACGATGGCACATCCACTATAGTAGCCCAATTTGAGCATACGATGATTTTAACTGGGTACGATTCCACATCTGTACAGGTGGTGGATGCTTACTCAGGTTGGACGCTGACCTATCCCCTGACCAATTTCCTGGCCTCATGGTCGGTATTGGGGGATATGGCGATCCTTGGGCAGGGTCTGGCGCCCTCGACAACCCCTGAACCCAGCCAACCTCGCGATGCCTCAGGTAAGGCTGCTGTTATCCTTTATTTCCGTCTTGTTAATTGG
This sequence comes from uncultured Anaerolineaceae bacterium, assembly GCA_964590325.1. Lineage (GTDB taxonomy): Bacteria > Chloroflexota > Anaerolineae > Anaerolineales > UBA4823 > CAZPWU01. Next base: position 9,917 of record CAZPWU010000037.1, read on the forward strand.
ACTGGACCGCGAGCGCCTGCAGCGCAGGCGACTGTTACAGCCTCGAAACCTGA
>CAZPWU010000038.1:0-9847 GCA_964590325.1 uncultured Anaerolineaceae bacterium
TCGCGCATGATATTCTTAACAGCGTCGACGACCTTTTCCCTGGCGTTGATGTTCGATTTCACGCTTGATGAGGGCTTCCATACGCTCTCTCAGATTTATCGGAGCCACGAGTAGCTTACGATATTCCTCCTTCGAAGAATATCCTGTTAAATAATTGAATAGGTCGGTAGAATCAGCGCCGATGTCTTCATCGCTGGTAAACATCCCCAGGTCTTCGTACAACTGAGCTGTGACCGCGTTATAGTTGCCGGTTGCCAGGTGTATATATCGACGGATACCATCCCCTTCCTTACGAATAACCAGGGCGATCTTGGAGTGAGTCTTAAGGCCCAATAGACCGTAAATGACATGGACACCCTCACTTTCCAGCATCTTAGCCCAACCGATATTGCTCTCCTCGTCAAAACGGGCTTTGAGTTCTACCAGGACAGCGACCTGCTTACCGTTTTGAACTGCTTCAAGCAGGGCTTCGACCACGGGTGGATTGCGTCCTACGCGGTATAACGTTTGCTTTATTGCCAGGACATCCGGGTCACGAGCAGCTGTTTGCAGGAATTCCACCACTGGGGTAAACGAATCATATGGATGGTGCAGAAGGATATCACCTTTCCTTATTATGTCGTAAATCTTGTTATCCGTATTAGAATCATCTAGGGCGGGTGGGATTGCGGGTTTAAAAGGGGGTTCCTTCAGATCATATCGGTCGATGTTGTATAAGCTCATCAGGTCACTGAGTCCCAAGGGACCATCCAGAGTATAGATATCGTTTCGATCAAGCTCCAGGTTTTCGATCAGAATGTCGCGGACATGTGTGGGCATATCACGGTTGACTGTAACCCGTACTACCGATCCAAAGCGTCTTTGGCGTACGCTTTCTTCTATTGTTTCGAGCAGGTCAGCAGCCTCCAACTCCTGGATGACCATATCAGCGTCTCGGGTGACGCGGAAAGGATGGCTTTCGATCACTTCCATACCAGGAAAAAGTACATCCAGGTTGGCAGCGATGAGTTGTTCCAGCCAGACGAAGTAGTGGTCGTGCGGAACAGTGCCATCCTTGCGTGCCCCACCCGAAGAACGTTTAATAGGTACCAGTCGTGGCAATGTGTCTGGCACCTTGATCCGTGCGAAGTGCTCTTTCCCACTCTTATCCCGGATAAGTACAGCTAAATTTAAACTGAGGTTTGATATATGAGGGAATGGATGACCTGGGTCGAAAGCCAGCGGGGTAAGGACAGGAAAAACCACTTCGTCAAAATATTTTCTTACTACCTCTTTCTGTCGATCCGTCAGGGCCTGATAATCCAGGATATATATACCGGCAGTAGTGAGGGCTGGCATCAGTTCATCACGCAGGTATTCGTGGATTTTAATCATCATCGGCAAGGCAGCCTTGCGTAATGCAGCAAGCTGTTCTGCAGGAGTCATGCCATCTGGGGGTAGTTCTAGTACCCCAGCATCGACCTGTTTCTTGAGCCCTGCTACGCGTACCATAAAGAACTCATCCAGGTTTGAGCTGACGATAGACAGGAATTTAATACGCTCAAGAAGTGGGTTGCGTTCGTCCTGGGCCTCTTCAAATACGCGGCGCTGGAATTCCATTAGGCTTAATTCGCGGTTAAGATAAAGCGCGGGATCATTTAGATCTATTCTAGGTGGTTTTTCAACCGTTTTTTGCTCTGTACGCTCTGCCATTCATGACTCCATATAGACCCAGCAGGTCAGCGTATTACTTTGATTAATGTTTCTTTTTCTGCTTGTCCTTATCATTCTTACTTTTACCATCATCGGAGAGTTTTAGCTCCTCAAAAGGATCGTAATTAAACTCTACAATTAGCTTATCCACGATCGTTTTTAAAACTTTAATACGTGCGTATGGTTTTGAATTGCCCTCAACCACAGTCCATGGAGCAGTCACTGTGCTGGTTTTGAGCAACATTTCTTCAACGGCTTCTGCGTAGCGATCCCACTTCTCCCGGTTGCGCCAGTCTTCTTCATTGAGCTTCCAGCTGCGCAGTTTGTCTTCTGCCCGTGATTGAAAACGGCGGAGCTGCTCATCTTTACTGATGTGAAGCCAGAATTTAAACATGACGGTTCCGAAATCGACCAACTGCCTCTCAAACTGGTTGATTTCACGGTAAGCGCGCTTCCATTCGGCTTCGTTGCAAAACCCTTCGATACGTTCCACCATCGCTCTCCCATACCAGCTGCGGTCGAAGATAGCTATTTGTCCAGTTTCGGGCAAACGTCTCCAGAAACGCCATAAATAATGATGGGTTTTATCATCCCCCTGAGGTGCCGCGATAGAATAAACTACGTAACCGCGCGGGTCTATTTTTTCAGTTACCCTTTTAATTGCACCACCTTTTCCTGCCGCGTCCCACCCCTCAAAAATGATAATAACCGGGCGCTTCTGGACATAAACCTGGTAAGCCAGGGCGCTTAATGCAACCTGGTATTTTATTAATGAACGGCTATATTCTTCATCGCTCATGGTCAGGGACAGGTCAATATTAGCCAACATTGAACACCTCCCCAGCTTGAGTTACGTCCTGATTATTTTCATCTTGCCTGGTATCGGTCAGGACCGTGGTTGGTTCCTCGATGACCATTTCTTCTTCGTAAGTTATCTGTTGATCTTTGTTTGAAAGACTGGCTTCAGTTGTTGTTTCGATGGTTTGTTGATCCTCTATAGTTAAGGGCTCGGGTACCATACCGAGGCGCTTTTCTAACGTCTGGATGATAGTCAGGTAAATTTTCGCATGAGTATGACGGCGATCCGTCGCCTCGACAATCGTCCATGGTCCCCATTCAGTCTCTGTCTGCTCAAACATCTCTTCATAAGCCAGCAACCAGTCATCATATCGGCGATGGTGTTCCCAATCTTCTGGAGCAACGTGCCAGGCGGTGAGTGGGTCTTTAATCAGCTTTTTGAAGCGTCTTTTTTGTTCATCCTTACTGATATGGAGGAAAAATTTAATGATAATATGGCCATCATCAGCTATAGTTCGCTCAAAGTCTACGATGTCACGGTATGCGCGCCTCCACTCACTCTCCGGAATTAAATTCTCAACTCGTTCAACCAGGACACGCCCATACCAGCTACGGTCGAAGATAGCCCATTCGCCGCGCGCTGGCAATTTAAGCCAGAACCGCCATAGCCAGGGTCGGCTTTTTTCATAGGTTCGCGCGGCGCGAATAGGATTAAGCTTAAAACCGCGCGGATCTAGAGGTGATGTCAACGTCTGGATCGATGTACCCTTCCCAGAAGCGTCCCAACCCTCAAACAGGATGACCACGGGGATACCGGCGTCCCATGAGGCTTTCTGCACCGTATACAGGCGATCTGATAAAACGGGCATTGATTTTTTATAGGCTTGTTTATCAAGCTTTTTTGTGAGATCGACCTTTTCTAACATTGGATGGACCCCTTCGCAAGGTATGCCCTATGCGGAGCGAACGGGAACACTCGCTCAATATGACCTGGTTAGGATTGATCATTTTGTGCGTCCCAAGAAGAACGAGTATCTTAATAAGGGCATGAACATATTGTACGTAAATATCGATCAGAGTGCAATCAATTATTTTTATTAAAGCCTAAAGTATGATAGAAGGTTATTAAAAACCTAGCCAAACCGACCTTCGATGTAGTCCTCTGTGCGTTTGTCTTTAGGATTTGTGAAGATCGTTTTACCCGAAGCATACTCGATCAATTCTCCCTGTAAGAAAAATGCTGCATGATCAGCAATCCGGGCAGCTTGCTGGATGGAATGGGGTGCCATGACGATGGTATACTGGTTTTTAAGTTCCTGTAAGGTGATTTCAATTTTACCTGTCGAGATTGGATCTAGACCCGAGGTTGGTTCATCAAGTAAAATGACCTCTGGCTTCAAGACCAGGCTGCGTGCCAGACAAAGACGCTGCTGTTGACCACCAGAAAGGGAGACGGCTGGCTCGTCTAAACGGTCTTTGACTTCATCCAATAGAGCTGCTTGTTGTAAACTGTGTTCTACAGCTTCGTCCAGAATATATTTTCGTCGTTCCCCAGCTAATTCCAGGCTGTAGGTCAGGTTTTCTTTTATACTAAACGGTAGCACGACTGGCCGCGCAAACACCATTCCCACGCGTCGGCGAAGAGCAATCACGTCTGTTTTCGGGTCAAGGATGTCTAAACCATCGAGTTGAACTTTACCTGAGACGAATACAATATCGGCCAGGTCGTTAAGCCGATTCAGGACCCGTAGAAGAGTGGATTTTCCTCCACCTGCGGGGCCTAACAGCACGGTGATAGCATTCGCCGGAATCCGCAAATTAATGTCTTTAAGCGATTCCGTGCCATCGGAGTAATTCAAGAAGAGATGCTCGATGATGATTTTGTCCATCGTTTGTGCGATTAGAAATATTATCTACCATTGCCTGTGAGCGCGTGCTCGTGAGCGAATGATGGTGGCGATGATATTCATGCTTAAAACGAAGACGAGCAGGACCAATGCCGTTCCATATTGTATCTTTACAGGCATTCCCGGGACTTGGGTTGAGATAACAAACAAATGATAGGGAAGGGCCATAGTGGCATCTAATGGGGAATTGGGCAGGCGAGGTAAAAAGAAAGCTGCTCCAGTAAAAAGGATTGGTGCAGTCTCTCCAGCAGCGCGTTCCAACCCCAGGATAATGCCGGTCAGAATGCCTGGAAGAGACTGAGGAAGCACAATCCGCCAGATAGTCTGCCAGCGGGTGCCTCCCAAGGAAATGCTGACCACCCGAAATGATTGCGGGACCGCACGCAAAGCTTCTTCAGCGGTGCTGATTATCACCGGAAGTGTCATGATAGAGAGTGTCAGGGAGGCGGATAGAATACTGGTGCCGAAGTGGAGGAATAATACGAAGATGCCCAAGCCGAAGAGACCATAGACTACTGAGGGAATGCCGGCCAGGTTAATAATCGCTATCCGTATCATTCGGGTCCACCGGTTTTCAGGTGCGTACTCGGACAGGTAGATTGCTGCTCCTAATCCTATGGGGATTGAGAAGATCGCTGTACCAAGGGTTAAATAAAAGGTGCCAATGATGGCAGGTAAAATCCCACCAGCACGCATCCCATCTTTCGGAAAGCCGGTGATAAACGTCCAAGAGATAGCCGGCCATCCCTGGTAAAAAATATATAAGACGACCAATATAATAGGCACTACAGTAATCATTGCTACCAAGGTTAAAAGGCTGAAACCCATCCGTTGCACAAGATGACGCGAAGGGGAGAGGGGGATGGCTTTTAATTTCATGGCTAACTTCCGGTTCATAATTCCACTCATCGTTTAGAAAACGAGTCTTGTTGTTTTAGCTTATGACAAAATGCGTTCCTGGCGTTTTCGCTGGCGGAAGACCACCGTAGAAGCGGTGATATTGATAGCCAGGGAGATCAAGAAGAGGGTGATGCCGATAAGGAAAAGCACATGGTAATGGACACTGCCATTTGCCACCTCGCCCATTTCGGCTGCGATCGTTGCAGTCATTGTACGGACGGGGGAGAAAAGAGCCAAAATTCCAGTAGGCATGACAGGGGCATTGCCGGTAACCATCATAACCGTCATCGTTTCACCAATTGCGCGACCAATCCCGAGCATGAATGCCGTCAAAACGCCGGATCGCGCTGCCGGTAGTGTTACACGCCAGATCGTCTGCCATTCAGTGGCTCCCAGGGCCAGGGCAGCATCGCGGTATGAGCGCGGTACAGCATCTAATGCATCCTCGGCAACTGAGACGATGGTGGGTAAAGCGATCCCTCCCAGGAGTAAACTGCCTGTAAAAGCCGTTAGACCGGTCGGTAAATTTAACAGACGGCGGAGGTCTGGCGAGAGAATTAATATCCCCAAGAATCCAAGCACGACAGAGGGAAGGCCTCCGAGCACTTCTACCAGGGGCTTGAGGATTTCACGTGCCCAGCGCGGAGCAATTTCAGCGATGAAAATGGCAGTCCCCAGACCAATGGGCATCGCGAATAAGGCGGCTCCCAGGGTGACGATGATCGATCCACCGATTAAAGGTAATATCCCAAAATAGTTCTCGATGGGGTACCAGCGTGTGCTTAAAAGCTTATTAATCGGAACTTCTCCGAGTGCTGGCAGGCCTTCATTCAATAGGAAGTAAAAAATAATGACAACAAATAGAATAGCCGAATATCCTGCCACCTTTATCAATCGCGTGATGATATATTCGGACCAGGTAGTGGATGTATTCATAAATGGTCAGATTTGAATATTGCGTATTATTTTATGACTGCATTCACCCAAGATGCTACACTTGGATAAAAGAAATAATCGATTCTAGGGTTTAACGATCGGAACAAATCCTAACTGGGTAACAATTGCCTGTGCCTCTGGTGAGAGTATCCAATCCAGGTAATCCTTGATCGCCCCGATGGGTGAACTGGCGGTATACATATATAAATCGCGGGCAATCGGGTATTGATTGTCATTGACAGTCTTAGCAGAGGGTAGAATGTACGATCCTACCAGATCTTTTGCTACGGCTATTACTTTTACATCTGGGGTGACATAGCCCAGTCCATCATAACCGATTGCGTTCGGGTTGTCCTTCACCTCAGCAGTGATACCTTCAGAGGAGGGTAACAGTAAAGTATTGGTCGAAAAGAGGGTTTTATTATCCTTTTGTCCTAAACGGAGCACATTTTCAAGGAAATAAACATGGGTTCCAGAGTTCGTCTCACGGGATAACCGGACGATAGGCCGGTTATCACCTCCAACCTCTGACCAATTATTGATCTTTCCGCTGTAAATGTCGGATATTTGTTGAAGGGTCAGCTGGTTTACCGGGTTTTTTGGGTTAACGATGACAGCGATGGCATCGCGCGCAACGATGAATTCCACCGGCTTTTGCCCTTTAGCTTCAGCTTGCGCAAGTTCTTCAGGTTTAATCTGCCGGGAAGCATTAGCGATATCAACAGTCTTGTTAATGAGTGCAGCGATACCAGTTCCAGTTCCACCACCGGTGACTGAGATACGCACTTCAGGATGGAGGGTTTGGTAGCGTTCGGCCCACGCCAAAGCCAGGTTTACGATGGTATCTGATCCTTTATTTTGAATGTAAGCAGCAGCCTGAGGAGGCGATTTGATAATGGATTGCTCAGGAATAGATACACATCCCATCAGTGTAATGATCAAGATGATAAATAATAACGATCGTCGCATAATCACGGGAGATTATAGTCGTTTAAAAGAGGCAGGGCAAGGAAATAATTTTTTTAGAGTTTTATATTTAAGGATGCGCAATTGGATTGGCAGCAAATTTAAACTACCCCTAAGGATGAGCATGGAGTAAAATCATGACATGACCGACCAAAGTCCAGTTTTCGAGGTCAGGAATCTGAATTTTTACTACAGTGCTGTATTAGCTTTAAGCAATATTAACCTGGATATTCTTCCTCGACAGGTTACAGCATTGATCGGTCCTTCGGGTTGCGGGAAATCCACTTTCCTACGTTGCCTGAACCGGATGAACGATACAATCCCTGGTACACACCTCGAAGGCCAGGTCCTTCTTGAAGGGAAAGATATTTATGCTCCAGATGTCGATTTAGCCCACCTGCGTCAGCGAGTTGGCATGGTCTTCCAGAAGCCGAATCCATTCCCGCAATCCGTCTTTGACAACATAGCCTTTGGTCCACGGGTATTGGGGATAGCTCGACAAAGACCTGAGCTTGAGGATCTGGTGGAGTCCAGCTTGAAACAGGCTGCTGTATGGGAGGATGTAAAGGATATCCTTAACGAAGATGCCCTTGGGCTTTCCTTGGGCCAACAGCAACGCCTATGTATAGCCCGATTACTAGCAGTACATCCGGATGTTATCTTAATGGATGAACCCTGTTCCGCATTAGACCCCATAGCGACCTTAAGGATCGAAGAGCTGATTGACGAGTTGAAATCAAATTATGCAATTGTGATTGTGACGCATAATATGCAGCAAGCAGCCCGAGTTTCGGATTATACAGGCCTGTTCTGGTTGGGGGAATTAATCGAGTTTACCCCCACGCAATTAATGTTCACGCGACCAGAAAAAAGGATCACGGAAGACTACATCACAGGTCGCATGGGTTGATCGGAAAATAGTCATGACTCTCGGTTTACGTGTGATTTTTGACCGTGAATTTACTTGTATCCGTGAGGATATCCTGGCGATGAGCGAGATGGTAGATTGGGCTATTGAACGTGCTATGTATGCCATCACGGAGCGCGATCTCGATGCAGCCAATGAAGTCATCGATCATGATGTAGAAGTTAATAAAATCCGGTTTAAGGTGGAAGAGGCCTGTTTGACATTGATCGCGACCCAGCAACCTGCAGCAGGTGATCTCCGGGCCGTGATCGCAGCCATGCATATGGCGGTTGAGATGGAACGCATGGGTGACCATGCCGCCGGAATTGCCAAGACCGTCATCATGATGAAAGAAGAACCTCTTTTAAAGACCTTAAAAAAGATTCCAAAGATGGGTAAATTGAGCCGTAAGATGCTGGCAGATTGCATCCAGGCTTACCTGCGACGTGATGAAGCATGGGCGCGTCAGATTGCTGCCCAGGATGCCAAGATGGATGAACTTTATAGAGATGTTTTCAATCGACTGGTGGAAATAATGGCAAAAATTCCGGATATGATCACGCGCGCTACGTACCTCATGTGGTGCGCCCATAACCTGGAACGCATCGCCGACCGCGTAACCAACATTGCTGAGCAGGTTATTTTCATGACTACAGGAGATATGAGCGAACTTAACGACGGTTAAATACGGATTTCGCCTTTTATTAGGTTATTGGAAAGCCTAGTTTTAGAGCCAATTCAGCGTTGGAAGGTTCAATCAGTATTATACCGTCTTCAAAAATGATTGTCGGTACGCTTCGCTTGCCATCGTTAATTTTTAATACTATCTGCTCTCCTGTTTTGTCTTTATCTATATTGATCCATTGATAGATTATTTTATGACCATCTAAAAATCGCTTTGCCCGGAAACAATCGCTGCACCATGAAGTTCCATAGACGACGATTTTGGGATTAGTCATAGGTGTTTTAGAATGGAGTGATTTTCCTGGTTTTATCTGACAGATTCTCAGTATTTTTATCATATCATAACAAAGGTAATATTGACTTATGGTTGAATGGTTTTTAGGTACGATGGGATTCGGTTATGACGATTGGAGGGGTGTATTCTATCCTCCAGGGACAACCTCACGCGATTATTTAACACATTACAGTCGAATTTTTAATTCTGTCGAAATGGATACTACTTTTTACGGGGTACCGCGATCTGCGGTAGTGACCCAGTGGGCCGCTTCCACCCCGGATAACTTTAAATTCTGTGCTAAGCTTCCCAGGACGATCACTCACGAGATGGGGTTGATTGGGACCAGGGGGCTCGTAGATGAATTCATCGACGCCATGCGACTGCTCGGTGATAAACTGGGAGTGATATTAATCCAATTTCCGCCGAGTTTTACCTCCACGAGTCTGCCAACTCTGGAGGCATTTTTAAAAGACATACCTACGGTTGTGCGTTTCGCAGTCGAATTCCGACACCGTTCGTGGTATACCCCGCAGACAGTTGAATTATTAACTGCTCACAGAATCTGTTGGGCTGCGACTGAATTCCCTCGCTTGCCGAATCAAATAAATATCACGACGGATTTTCTGTATATCCGTTGGATTGGTAAACATGGGAGTTACACACGACACACACATGAAAGGGTGGATATGTCGTCACATTTAAAATGGTGGTGGGAAACGATTAAATTGTATCTAGATCGGGGTGATAGTATTTATGGTTTCTTCAACAATGATTATGCCG
>CAZPWU010000039.1:0-9824 GCA_964590325.1 uncultured Anaerolineaceae bacterium
ATTTCGTCCGCAGATAACCCGCCATGACGCCCCAGGAGCGGGTTTTCTTTTTCAGCCCACCACAGATAGGCATGGTCGCGGGCGATCACCAGCAGATCGCCCAGGCGGTCCATCAACCGGGGGTGAGGTTCACCGGGTCCGAACAAGCCCGCGTTGACGGCAAACCCAGGGTCCACCAGGATGAACTGCCCTGGCCATGTCTGCTCCAGATATTCACGCACTGCTTCCCCTTGCCCTGGGCGCACAAACAGGTACATCATGCGATTCTCACCAGTTGGCAGGATGTGCAAACGCCGTACCAGGTCAGGGTGGTTGCGCAGGTCGTAATGGGCGTCTTTACGGGTGGAAATCTGCCCGTGGTCAGCGGTCAGGATGACCAGGGTATCTTTGCGAGCTGCCGTGCTCAGTTGGTACAGTAACAGGCGTTCAAAGATCGTGCTGAAACTGGCAAACTCAGCCGCCGAACGCTCATCATCGGGTCCATACAGGTGAGAGAGATGATCCAGCTCACTCCAGTATACCCAGGCGTACAAGCGTTCGTTAGGGTGATTTTCCAGCAAATGGCGAACATTAACCCACAGGTCGGCGGCGGTGCTGAAGGCCTGGGTTTTCACATCTCTGAAGAACATTTGAGATAGGCCTGACTGCATGATGCTGCTGTGTTGGAAAGCATAGGTTTTGACGCCCTGTTCGGCCAGATGAGTGCCGAGGGTGGGCAGGTTCAGGAAGGTTTGGGGTTGAAAACCGGCGTGTGTCAGACTACCGGCGTCGTTCTGGTAGGTGATGGGGGAGTGCAGGATCATGTTAGTGACCACCCCATATTCCTTCAGCCACAATTCGTAGCCGGCGATACCATGCTCGGCGGTGCTGCGCCCCGTCCACAGGCTGGTGAGAGCAGCGGAGGTGGTACTGGGCGTGATCGAGGTAAGGGGGGCCAGCAGGCTGTCTTGGGCAAGCCGCCACCACACCTGGGCAGTGCCGTTCGCTATCCAGCGCTGAAACCGGTGTAGAGACAGGGCATCCATCAATATCAGGATGAGGCGGCGAACACCCTCTCCCAGCGGATTGAGAATCGCAGGGTCCAGTGCGCCGGCTCCAAATTCCGGTGCTCCCAGCAGGCGGCAGATACTCGATGGCAGGTTTAAAACCGATCGTCCGGAGGAGGACCCATCGCCATAATCCGGGTAGATAAAACGGTCCCCAAAATCTAACCCCGGCAGACGGTGCGCTTGCAAACGGGGGAGCATTTCAGAAATCAGGTCAGACATGGTCTTCCTGGTTCTTTGGAATTTTCAGTGGTAATGAAACCACCGTCGTAATTCATGATGAACCGTCTTCCTTTTGATATAATGGCTTGGCAATTGGAGGTATTATCGGTGACGGTATTCTATTCCAAAAGCCACTGGAGCGCATATCTTACCGCATCTTTGAGGATAATTCCAGTGGTGTTGGCCCTGGCTCTTTCTGCGTGCAGCAAAGGGGCTTCGCCAACCGCAAACCCGGATCCGGGCCAGACCCTCGCGCCCACGAAAACCCAAAAACCCGGTCGAACGCCAGCCGGCAAGACGACGCCGGTCGGGGGTGCCACGCCTGGCAGCAAGATAACCCCCACGCCACGGTCGACCAGCTCCGCAGGCACCGAGGCGTTGGATTTGCACGGCACGACCATCCAGTTCTGGTATATCCTCCCTGCTCAAGCTGCCGAGGTCGGCGATGTGATGGTCGCACTGGTGGACGAGTTCAACAGGTCTAACCAGTGGAGCATCCGGGTCGAGGCGACGGGATACAACGATTCCGGCACACTCGCGGAGAAGGCCCTCGCGGCGAAGAGCAGCGATACCCTGCCCGATGTACTGGAGGGAACCATCGACCAGGCTCTGTCCTGGGACACAGCCGGGCAGGTGTTCGTCGACCTGAATCCCTACATCAACGATCCCGAGTGGGGTTTAACCGCTGCAGAACAAGGGGACTTTTACTCGATCTATTGGGACCAGGATATAGGTCCTGGCAAACGCCTGGGCATCCCCTTCTACCGTTCGGCTCAGCTCATGTTTTACAACACCACCTGGGCCAAGGAGCTAGGGTACGATTCCGCGCCGGAGACACCCCAGGAATTTAGGGCCCAGGCCTGTGCAGCGGCCAGGGCTGTAAAAACCGCCAACAAAACCAGCAGCAGCCCGGATAACATCGGCACGGGTGGTTGGGCCATCTCCCTGGAACCCTCCTCGTTTGCCAGTTGGATCTTTGCTTTCGGTGGTGAGATCGCCAGGTCCGACGGAAAAGGCTATCAGCTTGATACACCGGAAGCCTCCCGGGCCCTGACATTTATCAAAGGGCTGCAGACCGATGGCTGTGCCTGGCTTCCGGAGGACCTCCACCCAAACGCCGAATTTGCTGACCGGAAAGCGCTGTTCATCACCAGCAGCATCACCAACCTCGCATCCCAACAGGCTGCACTTGACACCGCCGGTAGCACAGACCATTGGACTGTCATTCCCTACCCCTCTACCGACGGCCAGCCCGTGATGGACGTCTATGGACCTGCACTGATGATCGTAAAATCCAGGCCGAACGTGCAGCAGGCAGCCTGGGTTTTTATCAAATGGCTGGTCTCACCGTTAAACCAGGCCAGATGGGTTAAGGTTCATGGGCTCTTACCGACCCGCGCTTCTACCCGTAATTACTTGAATGACTATGCTACCAACCACCCTCAATGGGCAGCCGTAGCCGATTTATGGCCCTACGCTCACGAGGAACCTCGCTACGCTTCATGGGGGGCATTCCGTTGGGCGCTGAACGATGCGAGTAAACAGCTTTTTTCGCCGGATCTCAAAGCCAGCCAGATCCCCGACCTGCTGAAGACACTCGATAAGACAGCCGCGGAGGTATATATTCAGGTGCGGTAAGGTATTCTAACCAATGACCAACGACGAAGGACAGAAGTCTGAAAGCTCTGAAGCTGACCAACCTCATGTGATTATCTACACCGACGGAGCCTGCGACCCAAACCCGGGCCCCGGGGGCTGGGCAGTACTGCTGCGCTTTGGCAAGCACGAAAAGGCGCTAACCGGCAGTGAGCCTGAGACGACGAACAACCGCATGGAACTGACGGCGGCTATCCAGGCCCTGCAAGCCCTCAAACGCCCCTGCCAGGTGGACTTCTATACCGATTCAGAATACCTGCAGCGCGGCATCACTGAATGGATGCTACGCTGGCGGGCGCGTAACTGGCGGCGCAAAGGGGGAACTCTGGCGAACATCGATCTATGGCAGGCGCTGGATGAAGCCATCCAGCCACATACGATTGAATGGCACTGGGTGCGCGGTCATGCCTGGGACCGCAACAACCAGCGTGTCGACGCCCTGGCACAGGCAGCTATACAAAGATAAAGAGGGGTTGTAATTAATCTGTTGCAACCACCACGGCGACCGCGTACGTGTGGGTATGGCTCAAGCTGATCGACCATGAGTGCAGGCCGTGCTCCTCAGCCAGGCCTTTGGCTGCCCCATGCAAATTCAGGAGCGGCTGGCGATCCGGTCCGCGCAGAATTTCGATCTCACGCCAAGCGATCGGGCCTATGCCGGTGCCCAATGCCTTAGAGACGGCCTCTTTAGCGGCAAACCGGGCTGCCAGGGAAGCCATATTCCCTCCTACTTCGGCCAGTTCCTGAGGGGTGAAAACGCGATCAAGTAAACGCGCCCCATGGCGCTCGATGGCGCTTTGTAAGCGGGCGATCTCGATCAGGTCAATACCGGTACGGAGCATAGATTGGTTGAAGGTTACAGGTCGAAGGTCGGTTGAGAGATTGGTCCTGCTGACCTGGTACTAGATAGAACCCGCAATAGCAATTCCCAGGTGATCGGGGTGCAGGTAACGACGGGCAACCTCCAGGATATCCCCCGGGGTGACCGCCCGCACCAGGTCGGGGTAGCAGCGGTAATAGTCTAATCCCAGAGCGTAGCGCTCCAGGTTGAGCAGCGCCCCGGCTACCCCGGCGTTGGACTCCAGGGCCAGCGGCATACGGCCAATGAATTGGGCCTGGCTGTCGCTCAACTCCTCAAGAGATACCGGTTCCGTTATAAAACGGGTGATCTCCGACTGGATCAGTTCAACCGCCTTATCGACATGGGTCGGGTCAACACCCGCCGAGGCGTACCACGGCCCAGGCCCGACGCCTCCGCTCAAGTTGCTGGAGGCGTAATAAGCCAAACCGGCCTTTTCGCGCACTGCATCGCCGATGCGGCCCATCATCCCAAATTGACCAAGGACGCTGTTCCCCAGCAATGCTGGCAGATAATCCGGCGAGTTGCGCACGGGACCCGCTGCACCCAGCACAATATCGGCCTGACTTTTGCCCGGTATGATCACACGGCGGGTCACCAGGCCATCCAGAATGGGTACCGGAGGCAGAGCGGGCGGCTCGGGTTGATCCGAGTTCTCCCAATCACCCAATGTCCGGGTGACCTTTTCCACCGCCTGAAGAGGGTCAACGGCCCCAACCACAGCGATCACCATGCCACGCGGGCCGTAATGGGTACGGTGGAATTCAGCCAAATCCTCGCGCTGGATCGCCTGCACCGTCTCAGGGAAGCCGTCTTCCGGGCGGCTATAGGGGTGACCCTCATAAACGATTCGATCAAAGGTCAGGGAGGCCATATCGCCGGTATCCTGGGCCCGGATCGCCAGGTTGGTCAAAAGTTGAGCACGCAAGCGCTCCACCTGGTCGCTGGGGAACACTGGCAGACGCGCACATTCGGCCAGGATGCCGAGCAGCAGGTCCAGGTCCTCAGCCAGGGCTTTGCCCCCAAAAGTGGTGGAATGCGTGCTGCCACCCAGCCCCAGACTGGCCCCGACCGATTCCAGTGCCTGGTAGATTTGCTGAAAGTCACGCTGCGCAGTACCCCGCATCAAGGCAGAGGCAGTGAAATCAGCCAGGCCAAGTTTATCATCGGGGTCGAAAAGGCTGCCTGTCATCAGATAGCCGTTCAGCACCACCGATGGGCTGTTGAAGTTGGGCCGTGCCAGGATAATGATCCCATTCGGGAGCTGGACGCGGGTGATATCGTCAGAGCCAGGCAACGAGTGGAGCGTCGAGGATGGAGACTGGAGAGTATTCATGCGGGCGCCTCCTCGTTCTCGGTCGGAAGATAAACCCCCAGAACACGATTTTGAGGGCGCAGGTATGTGCGAACCACACGCTGCACATCATCAGGCGTGACGGCTGCCAGCCTATCCAGGTAACTCGTAAACCAATCGTAGGTCGCAAACATTTCAGCGAAACCCAGCCAGAATGCCTGGTTGCTGATGCTCTCACTCCCGTAGGCAAACAAAGCACGTGCCTGTTTGACGGCCTGTAACAGTTCCTCGGTGGTGGGTGGCGTGTCGTACAAACGCATAATTTCTTCGTCCAACACCGCCTCAGCCTGGTCCGGGGTATGCTCCGGATGAATGGTGAGAGTCACCGAGTACAGATAAGGATCAATAGTAGCGTGCAGTTCCCCGTTAACGCTCACCGCCAGTTCGCGCTCCACCAGGGCGCGGTATAGCCGAGAGGTCTTATTCGAAATCCCGCCGCTGAACATATTGAAGTTGCTCGGCCCGGCGAGCAGGCTGTCCAGTACGATAAAGGGGAAGAAATCAGGGTGTTGGGATGCGGGGACACGGTAAGCTGCCTGGAGGTAAGTCGTCTCTCCAGGCCCTTCGACCGTTACACGGCGTTCTCCGGGTTGAGGCGGTTCTGGGCGGATAAGACGGGCTGGTTCTGACCCTTTGGGGATGCCTTCGTACAGCTCGCTAATCCTTGCTAACATGACCTGGCTGTCAAAATCCCCAGCTACTGCCAGGACTGCATTATTGGGGACGTAGTTCATCCGGTAATGCGTGTAAAGGTCACCTCGTTGGATGGTTTGCAGGTCTGCCATGTCCCCGATGATCTCGTGATGGTAGGGATGGACGCGGAATGCCACAGCCTGCACCTCTTCACCGAGTTGAAAAAGCGGCTCATTTTCACTGCCTTGCCGTTCGGAAATAATAACGGTGCGCTCCGATCCGACCTCCCCCGGATCAAAGAGGCTATTCGTCATGCGGTCAGCCTCCAGGCGCAGGGCCAGGTCAATCTTATCGGCGGGCATCGTCTCAAAAAAGGTGGTCCAATCCAGGTAGGTGAAGGCATTCCAGTATCCGCCCTCACGGGAAATGGCTTTATCCAGGATACCGGCCGAGAATTGGGGTGTACCCTTAAATTGCATATGCTCCACCCAATGGGAAATACCGGTGATCCCGGGATTTTCATTGCGTGAGCCAACCCGGTACCAGATCCAATGGCTGATGATCGGGGAGGTATGGACTTCTTTAAGCAAGACGGATAGGCCGTTGGAAAGGGTTACTTTAGTTATTGTCGAGTGCATGATTTCTCCAGGTGTTTATCCAATCGCGATATCAGGAAACCTGCTGGCGTTTCCGGAATAAACCAGCGAGCTACCTGGCACCTAAGATCCACTTGCACAGCAAATTCGGAACTGGGCCGCACAGCGGGGTTTCATTCCAGGAGATCGGCAATCCAGCCAGCAGGTCTTGATATGGAGCGAGGACCTCTTTTAAGCCGCTGAAAGGCTCATGGAGCTGGGTCTGGTTAAGCGCAATATCCACCGGGACCTGCAATTTCACCGGCACATTTAAAACCACCGGTATCGTCTGGCTGACTGGAACAGTGAGATTCAGGCCGATATTGAGCAGCGTCCCTTTGGGGAGGATGATATTGAGAGGGACAGATGCTCCATTAAGGAATATTGTGGCATTCTGAATTGGGGTATCCTGCGTCAGCACCACTGCGGTGTTTTGAGACAGGGGCAAGTTGAAGACTACCGGCATGGTATCTTTGACCTGGATGGTATCACTGACCGTAATGGTCGTTTTAATATGGGCTTGATCCATCAATTCAAAGTTTTGGTACAGGCCTCCAACCAATTCGTTGTGGAGGAGGCTTTTAAGTGAGAACAGCTGTCGGCCCAGGAGGATCAAGACGACAATTAAGACGATGTTGACAGTTAATGAGAGCAAACTCGAAACTGTCCAAAATGCAGGGGCTATTTTACCCTGCCAGATCAGTGGTTTCAAGAACGGGTACTTCTGGAATACCGGTTTTTCAAAAAAGGATGGTTGCACCGGTTCTGGCTCAGAGGCTATAGGAGAAGAGGGGGGTAGATTGATGTCCTGGTACATACGATCTCCGTAGGATTATGAGAAAAATGGCTGAACATTCCGGCTTGAATATAGCACAGAGAAGCGAATCGGGATAGTAAATTATATGACAAGCATGGGAAATCATTCACTTGTATATTTATGATCATCGGGCTATACTCATTATGACAGCCTTATGCCCCTACTATGTTGCTTCCATGATAAAGGTAGGCTCCTGTGGCAATTGAAAATGGCTATAAATACTTAGTTGTTGTCATCGGGGCAGGCCCAGCCGGGTTGTTCGCCTCGCGCCAACTGGTCAGAGAAGGTGGCTACGTCGTGCTGCTTAATCGCGATATTAAACCCGGCGGTCTGGCAGAATACGGCATCTACCCTGATAAATATACAATGAAAGAAGGGTTGCGGAAACAATTCCATCAGATCTTGGCACTTCCGCAAATAGACTACTACGGCAACGTGACGATAGGCCAGAAGGGGGATCTATCCCTGCCGGAAATGCGAGCACTGGGTTTTCAGGCGATCCTGGTTACGGTTGGCGCCCAGGGCACCAAGTGGCTGGGGCTGCCGGGTGAGGAATTGCGCGGAGTCTACCATGCCAAAGACCTGGTCTATCATTACAACCGGCTGCCTCCTTTCAGCCAGCAAAGTTTCCCTATCGGGCGGCGGGTTGCCATGATCGGCGCGGGGAACGTCATGATGGATATCGCTCACTGGATGATTCGGGACCGCAAGGTTGATGAGGTGATCACCGTAGTCCGGCGAGGTCCGGCTGAAGTGAAGTTCACCAGAAAAGAGATGGAGACCGTAGCGGCTAACCTGGACCTGGCTGCCCTGGACGCCGAAATCGAGCGCGTCGCTCCGGTGATGAAAGCGATCGGGCAAGATGTGGAGGCAGCCAGAGCCTACATCCTTTCCGCTTTACCAAAAGCCGAGGAACCGGTATCCGAGACTCGTTTTCGCTTCGAATTCCTGGCGTCGCCTGCACGCATCCTGGGTAACGAGCTCGGTAATGTACAGGGATTGGAAGTCGAGGATACCACGCTGGTCCCTGGTGATGGGGAGCCTCAAGCCAAGCGACTGGGCACCAAGCGGGTACTGGCGGTTGATACGGTTGTCTTCTGCATCGGTGACCGCGTTGATGAAGAATTTGGCCTACCCGTCAGGCGTAACGAATTTGTTAAAAACCCTGATCCCCGTTTTCCAGTCAATGGTTTATCTTATGAGGCCTATGACCCGGATGCCGATCGTCCCATTGACCGGGTGTTCGTAGCAGGATGGTCGCGTGAAGCCAGCAGTGGACTGGTGGGGGTGGCGCGCAAAGACGGCGAGAACGGCACCCAGGCTGTATGTCAGTACCTGCAGACCTTACCATCGCTGAAGAACATGTCTGAGATAATGAGTAATTTCCAGCAGCGCGTGAAAAAAATCGATCATCCGGTCGTTACCAAGCTGGACTTGATGAGGCTAGAAGAGGTGGAATGCACCCATGCAGCCCAGCAAGGGCTGGAGGAATTTAAGTTCTGCACGAATGAAGAAATGCTTGCCGCGATGGGCCTGGGAGTGAGGGTCTGATTAACTACCCTCAATGATTTCTGTCTCTTCCTTTTTAGAAGGGCGGCGATAAGGGATCAAGAGCAGAAACCCTAGCGCAATGACCCCCTCCCCAATAAATACCCCGGCAGCCTGCCAGGGGCCGAAATAAGGCACGGCAGGCCACTGCTGGCTACCAAAGCCAAATACATCTGACATACCCGAAGCCACCGCAATAACGTAGCCGGTGGCGACCAGCCGCAGGCCGATATCTGAGGCAATGGATTTAGCGTGGTTGTTCCACAGCGCGGCCAGGCTGATGTACCCCCCCAAGCAAATGATACCCAGTCCGACCAGGAAAACGGATATTTGCACAAAGCCGGTCACCGGGCTGCGATCCAGGCCGAATATCCCAGGATCCGCTCCCAGGAGGAAGATCGCAAAGCCCAGGATGGTGGCGCCTAATCCGAAGCGGATGCGAAAGCGCCCGTTACTCGAACGAGGGGTGCCGTTGGTCATAGTCCCTCCGGTGAAATCTGTTCCAGAAGTGTCAGCCAGTTTCCCCCCATAATCGCAGTCATATCAGCTTCCGAATATCCTTTTACAGCCAGGAGCGGTACCAATTTTTGTAAGTCGGCGATTGTGTCAATCTCTGAAGGGACGGATTGCAAGCCAAACCCACCGTCATAGTCGCTGCCCAACCCGACATGACGAACATCACCTGCCATCTGGCAGATATAGTCAAGTTGAGCAACAACCTGGTGGAGCGTCACAGCTTGCCGCCCATCCCTCGGAGACCAACCCCAAAGCAAAAAACCGTTAAAAGGCACCACGCCAATCACACCCCCACGCTCGATCAACCCCTGGATCACACGATCAGAGAGGAAACGGTTGACCTGCACATCCTTGAGCAGAGCCACGGCATTGGAATGAGAGGCAATGATCCGCCCTGGGTAATAGTCCAGTGCCTGCAGGGCAGACTGTTCGTCCATGTGGCTGAGGTCCAGGGTAAAACCCAGGTCAGCCATGCCATCCAACAGAGCATAACCCTCTTTGGTCAGGGGGCCTGGTTCAAGGGTACCGCCGCAAAACC
>CAZPWU010000040.1:0-9799 GCA_964590325.1 uncultured Anaerolineaceae bacterium
GGAATGCATCCGTGAGCAAGGAATTCGCAGCGGGTGCCAGGCCAGGATTGGTCACCTTAATCGTGAAGGTCAAGTAATCGTAAACGTGCGCTTCGCTCGGGGAAACGGATATGACCACCGCTGGAGCCGGTGTTATCGTCCCGGTGGCAGTATTTGTGGCAGTTTGAGTAGGTGTCCGGGTTTGAGTGGGCGTTGGTCCAGTAGCCGTCAGAGATGCCGTCGGGGTTGGGCCGGTAGCAGTGGGTGTGGGTGTACCCGTTGACGTATTAGTCGGTGTGGGGAGGGTCCCTGTGGCGGTGGCTGTGTCCGTCAAAGCTATTTGATAATTTTTGTAGATGATTGGGAAATATTTCCATACGGTCGGTGTGCCAGAAATCTGTGCTATTCCAACTCCCGGAGTTGCATTGGAGCTGATATATGACAGGAAGAATAACGAAGCCAGGAGGAATACGCTGGCAGCGATAATGGCTGCCTTTCCCCACCGGCTCTGCCTGGTTATACGCTCCTCTGTTAGATCCATGGCATCTCCTCTCCCATCGGGCATTCTGCCTTCCGGCTGGCTGCTTTTATTATATCATCAGGCTGTTTTGTACCGCTGAGGAGCCAATCATCCTACTTCAACCTGCGCACATCTCCCTCACGTAGGGTGACTCCGATCGCGTCCAGATGCTCCAAAAATGCCAGCGCATAGCGACGGCTGGTATTGAAATGATCGCGCACCTGGGCTGCAGTGATGGTGCCGTTCTGTGCCAACAAGCTATGCACATCTGCGATCATGTGGTCATAATCTTGTCGGCGGAAGACAACATCGGGAGCAACCGGGATCAACTGACCCAAATCGACTAATGCCTCGTAGATATCGGCTCCGACTTCGGACTGACATACCTTGACCGTGGGAGGTGCATAGGGAGAAGCGGCGAATCGGGACAACAACCCATCGACCCGGCGCTGCTGCTCAGGGTTGAACTGAATCGTATGTCCGCACCGATATACCAATGGACCACTTTCCTCTATAACACTATCTTTGACAAGCTTCTGCAAAACGGCGTTGAATAGCCGCCCGGGGAGCTTCAAACGGCTTTTTAGCTCTTCACGTGGGATGCCGCGCCGCAAGGGATAGGTACGATGGTAATTTTCTATTTCCCGAATGGTCCGAGACGAGAGCTCTTCCCAATATCCCCGGCTGGTGACGATTGTGGACGGTTGTAGAGATTGTGAGATATCGATGAAAGATGAGGGTGTTCCTTCGCTGACGCCAAAGGAGAGGAGCTGACCGGTAGTTAATAATTCCTTTAATGCCTGTTCATAAGCGCTGGTTTCTAAACCCGAGTGCGAAATGACTTCACTCAAGGGCGCCGCTCCCAAGGTGACGAGAGACTGGTAGAGCAACTCACTGGGAGTGCCTTGTGCCAGGGCTTTTAGATGGTCTAAAGAGTCGTCTGCAAATCGCTTATGACGTCTGGTAGGATGAGGATCAACCACCGCCCCTCCGCCCAAAGTCTGGCCAGGAGATGGCCTTCGTAAAATATAGCGATCACCGCGCACAGCCACAATTGGCTCACGCAACTCCAATTGCAGCCAGGCTTCCTCTCCGGGCTGGAGGGACTGACTGCCGAGCAGGCGTAACCTTGCTAATACTTCTGACGCTCCCAGGAATAATTTAACTACCGTATTGTGCTCTAAAGGTCGCCCGACATCTGGCAACAAACGAAACCGCACATCTATGCGGCGGGTCACCTGGTAATCTCCCGGATGAGTCACAACAGTTCCACGCCGTACCTGGTTGACATCAACCCCAGAAATGTTCACCGCTGTCCGGCTGCCCGGAACGGAAAACTCTTCATTCCGTCTATGAGTCTGCAAGCCGCGGATCCGACCTCGCAAGCCCTCTGGTAAAATGTGCACCTCGTCACCCACTCGCAAACTACCATCGATCAGCGTGCCGGTCACTACAGTTCCGAACCCTGCCATTGTAAAAACCCTGTCGATTGGCAATCGCGGACGATTTAAGTCAGGCCGAGGAGGCCTTTCACCTAGGCAAACTTCCAGAGCGTGGACCAAATCCGGTAGGCCTTCTCCATTCCGCGCCGATACCCGGATGATCGGGGAAGAGGCTAACGCAGTACCTGATAACACCTTACGGAGATCATCATTAACCAGTTCCAACCACTCCACATCATTCACCAGGTCGATTTTAGTCAATGCGACCACGCCGGCTTGGACCTGTAAAATATCCAATATTGACAGATGCTCACGGGTTTGAGGCATCACCCCTTCATCCCCTGCAACCACAAACAGTGCAGCATCAATCCCGCCGACACCTGCCAGCATGTTTTCTATAAAATCGCGGTGCCCCGGCACATCAACGATACCGACCTCTTCACCATTTGGCAAAGTCATCCAGGCGAAACCCAGGTCGATCGTCATCTCGCGCTCGCGCTCTTCTTTGAGGCGGTCGGGGTGGATACCTGTAAGGGCTTCTACCAGGGTCGATTTACCATGGTCGACATGACCGGCGGTGCCAATAACACGCATGATCCCCTCTTTAAGCCCGACCCATCGTCCTCTCGTAGGTCGAAACCCAATCGTGTGCCAATGCCAGGAGTGCCTGTAAGCGTTTCTCCGCCAATTCATTAACCTGGTGGACCAGGTCTTGAATTTCCTGCAGGCTGTCCTCTAGCTGTGTCACCTGTTCAATGATCTTCGTATACTGGCGGTTGACCTCGTTGCGCTGTTCTTCCTGGGTCAGGGTGTAGTTCGTCCAACGTTTCTGGTCGTCTGCTTTAAATGTCACCCATTCTTGGCGGAAACGCTCTTCAGCTAAACGTTGAATCTCGGTGATTTCGTTAATCCGACGTTCAACCCGCTGGGTTAATTCCTCCAAAGATACCTGGACACGTTTCGCCTCACGATGAGTTGATTCAAGGGTCACCAATTGGGCTTCGACATCGATGGCCTGTTTCTCAATCGTTTCAAAACGCGTTTGCCATTCCTTCCATACGCGATCACGCTCTACCTGAGTCAATACCTGCTTATCGATAAAAGCCGTCATCGCCTCCCGCCGTTCCGTCTCGACTAACAACAATTCATTTAATCGTGTTTCTATCTTCCGCAGTCCAGTATTACCGACTTCGATTTGCCCGCGATGATCATCGACTCGTTTCCGTAATGCAGCTACTTCGCCCTGTAAGTCTGTCAGGCGTTTGGCATCCTGGCGGCGACCATCTTCAAGGATGCGGAAAGTGCGCGTATATTCCTCCTCTTCATGATGGACCCCCTCGATCTTTTCGCGCAGTTCGTCGATAGATCGTCTCAAGCGTACATCATCTTCCGCGCACGTCAGGATACCCTTTTCCAGCTTTGGAATGGCTTCAAGCTCTTTACGCACTTCGACAACATTATTATCGATCGCTTTGACCTCAACCCGACGGACCTTTTCTGCTTCATCTTCCCGGTTCTTAATATCCTTGTTTAATTCCTCGATCAAATGCTTGGTCTCAACCCTGAGTTGCAAGAAATTTGCATCATATTGATCCATGCGTGTGATCACGGCTGCCAGACGGGATACTTCCCCGCTGATATCTTTATTCTGCTGGGTGATGGCCCGAAAACTACCTTCGAGGGTTACTATGCGGTTTTCCATCATGGCGATGGTGTCTTTATCTTTACGTCGTTCTTCTTCTATCCATTGAACGCGCTTCACAGCTTGATCGATATCCATAAGAGCCTCCTGGCTTAATTTTTCACTATAATGGTAACCACTCAGCCTTGGATGGTAAAGCTGGAAAAAGGGTATGCGCAAGGAGCGTAAGTAGCCTTCATATACCCATTTTTCGGTTATTTCATCTGCGATGATTATAGCATGGCAACAGATGATAACTCGATCACGGCATCAGGTGTTTGAACGCCTGCTGTACATTGGCTAGTGTAGGGAAAAACCACTGCGGGAATAATCCAACTAAAATTAATAGAAGGATTCCAACAAGCAAAAAGAATAATTGAGCGCGGCTTTCGGTTATTTGCCACTCGCCAGCTTTTACAGTGGCCTGCCTCTCCACATTGTTTTCCGGGTTTACCTCCCTTCGATCGCTTTGCCGGTCCTGATCTGGACCCGTGATCAGGACAGCCAATGAACGCAGCCCTCCTGCGAATAATCCGATACTCCCTATTACGGTTAAGAAAGCACCCACAAGATCATGTCTGGCTAAGTTTTCCATTAGAGCGATACGCATTGGAAAACCTGCCAGGATTGGGAACCCGGCTATTGAAAAGTTTGCGATGACCAGGGCAGCCGAGGCGACCGGTAAACCTCGTGCCAATCCCTGGATAGAACTAAAATGGAGGTCTGTCGAATATAAACGGACGGTCGATAATGCCAACGCCCATACACCCAGACCGAGGACACGCGGTAATAAAGAGGCAAAAAAAACTGGTATGCTACCCTGCGTGCCTATAGCAAGCAACGATAAACCAATTTCAACCATCACTGCATAGCCTAGAATCCGTCCCAGATGACGCTGAAAAGCCGCCCATAAACCACCAGTCAGGACCATTAGCACACCAGAGAGGCGTATAAGGGTGAATAAGGCAGAGGTTGACCGCAGCCAGGTATAACGATCCAAGAAGCCTAAGCCCAGTATTGCTACCATCACCGGCAGGATTAACAGGACAAAGGCAACTGCATAAGGATGGGATTCCTCCACTAGCATCGGTATCCAGGTATGAAATGGGAATATCGCCAGGAGAAATATGAACCCCATGCCCATTAAAAGGCTCACCTTAACGATAAGTTCCTGATTGCCAGGATTCGCTTCCACCCCAGCCAGCATCCATCCTGAATAAAGGATAAAGGGCATACCCATCGTCTGTAAGGTGAGGAAACGTAAAGCGCCCCGGCTCAGGGGTCTGCCTGGTGTACATAGGATCGGGATACTGACCAATACCGCCATTTCGATTAACAACGCAGCGTAAAGGAACGGGTCCACGGCAAGCGCGGCCGTTAAAAGAGATAGGAGCCCAAATCCCAATGGTACGAACATAGGCCCAGCACCCACGATAATTGATCCACCGAACCAAAAAGCAGCACTAAGATAGATCACCATCATCAGAGGTCGATCTGCATCTGTTAGCACGAACTGGCGACCTAACACCGGCAATGTATCAAGCACTTTAAAGGACCATGATCCAACAGTCATGGGCATGCCAATCGGTGTACGCCAGGCTAACCAGGCTAGTAAAATAGCCAGAATGATACCGACCAGGATGACGATTTTTTGCCATCGCCTGAAAAAGAACAGCAAGACCGCAGCCGCCCCTGGGATCAGGATCCACACTGTCGGGGCATTCATTCAGTTTCCTCCATCGTCGGAGAGACCAATAGATATGCCCCTGCCAATGCCAATCCTAAATTAACTACCGCCAACAAACCTGCCACCAGTGTGGAAGCTTCAACAGCAGCATAGAGGATTTCAAAACCGGATAAGACCGTCATCAATCCGATCACCACACGCATCGGCTGGGAGGTTAACCCCAGGTGCAGTAATCCCATCCCGATCAGGAATGCTCCTCCCATTAATTGAGATGGGTTAACCCCAGGAACCCAACTGGCTGCTTTTGGCGCCAGTGACCACACTGCCAAGGCGACCAATCCTGCCGCCATCAGTCGGAACAAACGACCGGATGGCCAGTACCTTTCCTCCTCACGCCAGCTTTGTGGGGAACTGATGACGGCAACTCCCAGTACAGCCCCCGCCATCCAGCCAGCCACCATCTTGATCAAGGCCAGGTCAAGCGGCCAGCTCACTGCCACGAGTATAAATACACCGATGTATTGTACAGCCAAGGCGCTCACGCTCCAACGCCAGTTCCTACTGATCAACAACGCTAATGAGGTTATGATAACCATTACGGCTGCTGGTAAAGCTATAGAGACAAAAAGAGGCGTAAAGGAGGTCGACATTTACCCTCCCAATCCCCTTTGAAGCAACAATGAGAATAAGAGGATCAGCAGGACCAATGCCCATAATACTCCACCCTCACCCTCTAAAACCAGCGTAAATATTGAAACTAAGCGTCCGGTAAATCGGTAGATATCCAAGAAAATCCGAAATAACCAACGCAGCGAGATAAACCTGACCGGAGTAGTTTCACCGATCTGCTGCTTTTGCAGGAAGCCAAGGTTCACAAACCAGAAAAGCACGGCCAAACCGATGGTTGCCAAGCCCTCCCACTTTACTGTTAATAAAAGCCCCTTCAGATCCGCCAATTTCCACAACAGCCATGAAAACTGCACCAGCACCAAAAGACCCAACCCAAGCGGGTAGATCACCCAAACCCATCGTTCGACACCAGATAGAAATTCAGTTGTGCGTAGAAAATGCTTTAGATAACCGGTCAATAGCAAGGCATGAGCCACAAGGAAGATAATTGTTACAGATAAGGGAATTAACGGTGAGTAAACCTGCACACCCTCCCAGGCAGGTGTAAAAGGTAGAGCTGTAAATCCTAACAGCCCTAGGATTGGGAATATCATTAACAAGCGATGACGAACACTATAAAGAAACAGCACACCTCCCGCGAGTATCATCGCCAATCCGAAGGCCTGACTGGCCTCGGGTTGAGCTCGAATGGCTGCCGCTATCGAGAGAGATGCCATCCCTAAAACCCAATATGGCCTTCCATCCAGCTCGTTATTTGACATAACCCATAATACCCCACCGACCAGGGCTGCCAGGGCGCTGATAGCAAGTACAAGTGAAGTGAGGTTGTCTGTCATGACTCCCTGGGCTATTGGAGACACAGCCAAATCCGTCGGGCTCTGGCGGGATATCGCAATCCGCGCCAGTAAAACCAGGCAGGTCGCTGCCGGTATTAAGCGCAGTGCTGTCCCCAGGTCAGGCTGAAAAGGAAACCTACGGGTGAAAGGCATGTGCAACGACAGCACACCCAAGCGTACCCCGGCAGCCGAAAGTAGTAGCAAAATCGTGCTTGATGGGATCGCGTCAAAAGCCAGGGTTTTACCGGATGATATCGCCACCATCCAGGCCAACAGTAATAAAAAAATACCAGCTACACGGGCGGAGAAAGCTAGCACCATCTCCTCACGGACAACACTTTGCCGGCCTAGTACGAGCAGTATCAGTAATTCAACCCCATCGAGAGCAGCCCAGGCCATGAGCATGGTGATGGGATTACCCGCCAAGGCCGCCAGTAAACCCATTCCCGTCAAAGACAGCGTACCAGCCCAGACACGCCAATCTGACTGCCCCATGCGCGCGACCGCGGTCAGGACGATGACCAGGGCGAGGGTCGAGATTGCCAGCCCATATGACCAGGAAACGCTGTCATTTAAAAGAATCGGTGATGTAGAAAAATACGCCTCAGGTTGCCAGGTCATCAAGCGGATGAGATGAGGCACTGACGGTCGAGAGATAAAAACCATTGGCCATGCCAGGCTTGCTCCCGCGACTGCCACCAGCCAGTGATAGCTAAATCCAGGGCGCACCAGGTGGACGATCAACATTGCCAGTGACGTCAGCAACAGAATAAGGATAGCGATCAGCAATAACATAATTTGATCACTGATAACTGGAATTACCCATTAAATAAATAATTCTGAACCCTGGTGTAAATTCCTCCCCATCCCCGCCCTGCCCAGCCAGGTCTCTCCGTCGACGATAAGCTGGCCGCGCAGGTAGACTTTCTCGGGGAAACCCACCAGCTCCCAATTCTCATACAGGTTATAGTCGGTGCGGTGCCTGGCAAACGCGAGGCCATAGGTCAGGCGTTGCTCTAGATTCCAGATGACGATATCTGCATCAGATCCAGGCAGCAGCGTTCCCTTACGCGGATATAAGCCAAAAATCTTGGCTGGGTTGGTACTGGTAAGTGCTACGAACTGGTTTGGGGATATGCGACCGGCGCGCACACCGTAGGTCCACAAAATAGGCAGTCGGTCTCCCACGCCAGGTAATCCATTCGGGATCTTCGTAAAGTCATCCTTACCCAATTCTTTGCCAGGGATGGCGACTGGCTGTCCTTCATATAAAATTGACTGTGTGCCATCAAAGAAAAAAGGGCAATGATCGGTTCCTATAGTTTGGATTGTCCCATCCGCCAGACCCACCCACAACCGGGCATTATCTTCAGGTGCGCGAACAGGCGGAGAACAAATCCATTTGGCCCCATCGGGACGGCGTAAATGATCGACGGTGAAAAAAAGGTACTGCGGACAGGTTTCGCCCATGACCGGTAGCCCATGCTGTCGAGCGTACTGAAGCTGATCGACCTCACCTGCCACATTCATATGCACAATATACAGGGGTGCGCTGGCTTGGGCCGCCAGAGCTGCTCCGCGCAACACTGCCTCTACTGCTCCCCATGCAGGGCGGGTAAGGGCATGCCATTCAGGTGATCTATGACCCGCTGCCAGCGCCTCGGCAACCAGTATGTCAATCACATCACCATTCTCAGCATGCAGCATGGTGAGCAGCCCGTATTCTTTTGCAATGCGTAGGACTCGATAAATATCACCATCCTGAAGACGCAAACGATTGTTATAGGCTGTAAACACTTTCAAGGTGGTAATGCCCAGCTCTGGGAGGTGCGGAATTTCCGCGGCTACACTATCGTCCATATGTGTCAGGTTCATATGGAAAGCGAAGTCGATGGCA
Organism: uncultured Anaerolineaceae bacterium; assembly: GCA_964590325.1. GTDB lineage: Bacteria > Chloroflexota > Anaerolineae > Anaerolineales > UBA4823 > CAZPWU01. Next base: position 8,673 of record CAZPWU010000040.1, read on the forward strand.
GCTTTGGCATCGGCCTTAGCATGCCAGGCATCAACAGATTCCTTAAGAGTATTGTAATCCTGAGGAACAAAATCGATGACCGTGGTCGTACCGCCGAAGGCAGCAGCCTTGAGCCCGGTGTAGTGATCATCCGAGGAGACCGTTCCAAACATGGGTAAATCAAAATGGGTATGAGGATCTACCCCACCTGGCATGATGATCTTATCGGAAGCGTCAACGACCTCTGCACCGGGTATATTCAGGTCTGAACCTACCTCAGCAACCTTTTCGCTATCAATTAGAATATCGGCGGTGAAGGTTTCCGAGGCAGTAATCAAGGTACCGGATTTAATCAGTATAGCCAAAGGCACTCTCCTTTATACCGCACCGTCCATGTATCACTGATTGTACCGTAAGAACCTATAATGGATTGGGTGCCTGATGGCATAGATTGGTATAAAATACAGGGAACATAGTTCCAATAAAAATCGTCTAGACATGGATAGGCGGAGGTGAAATATGCGACAATATCTGATATCTGTCATTATATGCATGCTTCTAGGTTCTTGCGCCATAATCCCCTCAGAATCCCAGGTCCAATCCACCGGGTCAGTCGATGTCCAGGCCACGGCAGTGCGTAAGGACAACAAGGGCCTGGCAGAGGGAGCGACCGTCACTTTCCAGCGCAGCGGTGGGTTGGCTGGAAAAACGGAGCAGTGGACCATTTATTTAGACGGGCGCGTTCAATCTGACATGGGGACCGTTCAAGTTTTGCCGGGCGATGTCGCGAAACTGGTGGCTGATCTCAGCTCCCTGGGCATATTTAATCTAAAAAACTCCTATGGTGGATTAAACGTCTGCAAAGACTGTTTTACTTATACCATCAGCATCAGTGTGGACAATAAGACCAAAACCATCACCACCACGGATGGAGCACCCAATACCCCGGCTGAGCTTGGAAAAATCCTTACATTAATCAACGACTTTATCAATAAAATTCCAAAGCAATGAGCGGATTAAACGCAGATGGGGAGACAGCGAAAACCTGCGCCTCTCCCCATCTTAGCAGTTTTGTCCCTTAAGATAGATTACCGGCGAATAGTCGCTTTATCAGTCTCTTCAATAAACTGAGTGCCACTCATCTCCTG
>CAZPWU010000041.1:0-9758 GCA_964590325.1 uncultured Anaerolineaceae bacterium
TATACACCGCCTGGTAGATATGATGAGGCAATTTCATCAAAATTATCGATTACCATATGGGACTACGAGCAGCTTCAAGCAGCCTATCAAGCTGCTGTACGCATGGGTGAAAATGCACGGCTGCACCTTAAAGTCGACACGGGGATGAGTCGTCTGGGTGTGCAGCCTGAAGATGCATTCGAGTTGGCACGAACGATTTCTCTCACCCCCGGTATCCTATACGAAGGTTTATACACCCATTTTGCCTGTGCAGATGAATCCGATAATCCAACGACCCAGGAACAAGAAAACCAATTTATACAACTGCTGGAATCCCTGGAAACCAATTCTCTGGTGCCTGGATTGGTGCATGCCGCGAACTCGGCTGCCAGTCTAACACGCCCCAGTGCACACTTTAATTTAATTCGCGCAGGCATTTCTATATACGGTCTGCATCCCTCTGCAGATTGTCCGTTACCCCCAGAGTTCAAACCAGCTCTGTCCTGGAAATCCGTCTTGAGCCTGGTGAAGGTGTTGCCACCCGGACGTGGGATCAGCTATGGACATCGTTACACTACCCGCACTCCAGAGCGGATTGGCACGGTCCCGGTCGGATATGCGGATGGCTTCCGCCGGACATCTGGCAATAAGGTACTTGTCGGTGGTCGGCGTGTCCATGTGGTAGGACGGGTGTGTATGGATCTAATTATGATCCAGCTCAATGGGGTGCCGGAGGCTGAAACCGGCGACGAGGTGGTCTTGATCGGTACTCAGGGGGATAATTGTATCTCAGCCGATGAGGTTGCCAACCGGTGGGGAACCATTAACTACGAAGTGACTTGTGGGATCGGGGCCAGGGTACCGCGGGTGTACTGGCCTCAGAATGATTGATGTTCGGTCCGGGCAATAATTTCATCCTGAAGAGTTTTATTTAAGTCGCAAAAATAATCGCTGTATCCGGCTACACGCACAATAAGATTCCGGTACTGGTCAGGATTTTCTTGTGCTGCTCGCAACGTGGCTGAATCGATTACATTGAATTGAATGTGATGCCCATCCAGCTTAAAATAACTGCGGATCAATTGGACTAACTTATCCAGGTTTTCCTCTCCTTCGAGCAGGTGAGGCGTAAATTTCTGGTTAAGCAGCGTCCCACCGGTGCGGGCGTGATCCATTTTAGCCACGGATTTTAATACAGCAGTGGGACCGTTGCGATCCGCTCCCTGCACAGGCGACACTCCCTCAGAGAGAGGCTGGCAAGCCAGGCGCCCATCGGGTGTAGCTCCGATCACAGAACCAAAATAAACATGCACTGTGGTCGGTAGAAGGTTTATGTGGTAAGCGCCCCCTTTAGTATTAGGACGACCATCTATGGCATCAAAGTAAGCCTCAAACAAACGCACCATGATACTATCGGCATAATCATCGTCGTTGCCATACCTGGGTGTTTTGTTGAGCAGCATCTGGCGGACTTTTTCTTGATCCCGAAAGTTGGTTTTCAGGATTGCCAATAAGGCCTCCAGGCTGATCGTTTTATGGTCATAGACATGATATTTGATCGCAGTCATGGCGTCTGCTAGAGTGCCAAGGCCGACCCCCTGAATATAAGTGGTGTTGTAGCGTGCACCGCCATCATGATAGTCCTTCCCCCTGGTGATACAATCATCGATTAACAGAGATAGAAAGGGTGCCGGCATATAACGGGCATACAACCTTTCGATAATATTATTACCGCGCACCTTGATATCGATAAAATGCTGTAACTGTCGGTTGTACGCATTTAATAACGATTCGAAGCAATCGAAAGTCGTTGGGACTCCTGTTTCTAAACCGATCTTCCGTCCTGAGCGTGGGTCAATACCGTTATTAAGGACGATCTCCAGCACCTTAGGAAGGTTGAAATAACCGGTCAGGTTATAATTTTCTTTCCCGAAAGCACCGACTTCCACGCAACCACTCGAGCCACTATTACGTGCATCGATAAGGGATTTACCCTGGCGGAGAAGCTCTTGGACGATTAAATCGGCGTTAAATACCGAAGGTTGACCAAATCCGGTGCGGATGATCTGTGCAGCCCGTTTAATAAACTGGTCGGGGTTCTTCTTGCTGACCTGTATCGAGGAGCTAGGCTGGAGCAGCCTCATTACCTCGATCACATCTAAAATCAAATAAGTGACCTCGTTGACTGCGTCAGAACCGTCTTCTTTGACCCCGCCCGTATTGATCTGAGCGAAATCCGTGTAGGTACTGCTCTCCTCGGCTGTTACGCCAACTTTGGGAGGAGCCGGTTGGTTGTTAAATTTGATCCAGAAACACTGCAGCAGTTCTTCAGCCTTCTCCCGTGTTAAAGTACCATCTTCTAATCCCCTTTTATAAAATGGGTATAAATGTTGATCCAGACGGCCTGGGTTAAAGGCATCCCATGTGTTTAACTCTATGGTCACCCCAAGATGGACAAACCAGTAATATTGTAAGGCTTCCCAGAAATCACGCGGCGCATGGGCAGGTACATGCGTACATACCTCAGCGATGTGATCCAACTCTTTTTTCCTTAACGGATCGCCCTCCTGTTGAGCCAGGATAAGCGCTTTATCGGCATAGCGCTCGGCAAACCGAATCAGCGCGTCAGCGCAAATAAGCATGGCCTTCAATTCTTCCTGACGGTCATAGGCTTCGGGGTCGTTGAGGTAATCCAAGTTTCGCAGGCTTTTCTGGATGTCAGCTTTAAAATCTATAAAACCTTTACGATAGATCTTATTATCTAAAACCGTGTGTCCAGGTGCTCTCTGCTCCATAAACTCTGTAAAGATACCGCACTCATACGCCGCTTTCCATTCATCGGTCATTTCTTGGAATATAAGATCGCGCATCGACCGACCTTGCCAGAATGGGATCAGCAAGTCCTTATATACCTTCCGATCCTGTGGACTGACTTCAAAGGAAATTTTCGATCGGGAATTTAAAATATCCAGATCGTTCAGGCTGTGGCAGCACAGCTCCGGATAGGTAGGTGTGGCTTTCGGAGCCGGACCTTTCTCACCGACTATCAATCCCCCGTCATATATACAGATAGTCTTATGTTCCATCAGATATTGAAATGCCAGGGCACGGCGGACTGGTGCAGATACAACCCTGTTATCCTGCCGATAAAATTCAGTGATCAATACCGCTCTTTCAGTGGATATTACTGGTCTGGCGTCCAGGCTTTTCTGCCGTAATCGCGTAACCCGCTCAGAGATCATTTTTGTGGTCCTTCGATGCGGTTGATGGATATGAACATTAAGTAAAAAACCAGCAGGATTGCAGTAAACATCACAGTGAAGCCGATAAAACGCAGGTTATCGAGCGGGTCAGCCAGCCGTACCGCGATATCTGCCAATACATCTTTAGGATTTAGAAGCAGGTCCCAACTGTTCCAGCGTAAAAAACGTCCCATATATACGCCCAACGCACTGAAACCCAGGGTTAGACCAACAAAACACCAGGAGATAATCCTACCCAGGTAGATTTTGACAATATACTGCATCGATTTAAGGGAGGCAATCGCCAGAAAACAACCTGTCCAGGCGAAAATCGCTAACATACCGATGTCGTACCACATCGGTACGGGTCGTCGCCATTCCAGGTGGTAGAAATCAGTTACCAGATATGGCGCGTTTGGAAAGAAAACAAGCCATAAAACCCCTGGTAACAACAGCAGCCACCATCTTCCTGGGTGCCATTGATGGAGTCCGATAACTACCACACTACAGATGTATGGTACCCAGGCCAGGATGAGGTTATAAACCAGGTTGTTATAGTTCCAGCTATGGCTGTATAGGACCCGACCGGAGAAAATACCAAACGCCAGGAGACTGGATAATAATATGGGATATAGAGATTGGCTGATTAAAAATCTATGGAAATTGCGCAATGATATCAGCATAAATTCTCTCCAAATCTTGATTATATGCGATTTTTAGTGCCTGTCCGTGTTAAAATTACACAGCATTGGTCAGCAGTCGACACAGACCAAAACCGTGGCGGTGTCAGATAAACCCAATGTAAAACTGTCACTGGAGGACACATGTACGATCACCCACCTCCACGCTGGCTTGAATGGGCGCGCGAGATCCAAGCTCTAGCTCAGACCGGGTATCATTATTCAGAGAACGACTACCACCGCCTACGCTATAGCCGCCTAATGGAGATCGCAGCCGAGATAGTCAGCGAATATTCCAGCCTTGATTATCCATTACTGATCGGTTCTTTTCGGGCTCAGATTGGTTATGCCACCCCGCGTGTGGATGTGCGCGGGGCTGTCTTCAAAAATGGAAAACTGCTTCTTGTGCGGGAGCGCGCTGACGGCGGGTGGACGCTTCCCGGCGGATGGGCTGACGTTGGTGATGTACCCTCACAGGCTGCTGAACGCGAGGTGTGGGAGGAGGCCGGATTTCGGGTGAAAGCTTGTAGAGTGATCGGTGTTTACGATGCCAACCGCAACCGACCCCTAGAACTATTCCATGCATTTAAGATTGTATTTCTGTGCGATCTGATCTCCGGCGAAGCCCGTCCCAGCGATGAGACCTCCGAGGTCAACTTTTATGCCCGGGACGAAATCCCGATTGTGCTATCTGGTGAGCGCACCCAGTCACGCCATATCCTGGATGCTTTTGCCTGCCTGGAGAAACCGGACCTGCCGACTGTGTTCGATTAATACATGCTTAGACACACATAAAGATGGAGTCAGCCATGCTGATCACGAACGCAACCTTAATCACCTGGGAAGAACCGAACCGTATCTTACCGGGTTATGCGCTTTATATCATGGATGGTCGAATTTCTGATATTGGTCCTGAGGGTGAATTAACCAACCGCTTTCCTGAAGCTGATCGGTTGGATGCGCACGGCCAGTATGTCATGCCAGGTAATATCTGCGCCCATACCCATTTTTATGGGACCTTCGCGCGGGGTATGGCGATCCCCGACCCAGCTCCCAAAGACTTCCTCGAAATCCTGGAAAAGCTATGGTGGTCGCTTGATAAATCCCTGACCGATGAGGATGTACGATATTCGACCCTGGTCTGCCTGATGGAGGCGATCAAACATGGGACCACCACCTTGATCGATCACCATGCCTCTCCGAATGCCATCCCTGGCTCCTTGGATGTGATAGCCGATGCGGTAGATCAGACCGGCCTACGGGCAGTGTTATGCTACGAGGTCACCGACCGTGATGGAAGTGTCAGGGCAAAAGCAGGGATATCCGAGAACATTCGCTTTATCGAACGCACACGCCGCGAGGTGCTTGCAGCGGGTCGGATCGCGGCCACATTCGGGCTGCATGCCAGCTTGACTCTCTCAGATGATACTCTCGATGCCTGCCGCCAGGTAACTCCGGCGGATGTCGGCTTCCACATCCATGTCGCTGAGTCTGAAGCCGACGAATACGATAGCCTGGCGAAGACCGGTCTGCGCGTGGTTGACCGGCTGCACCGGCACGGTATCCTTGGCCCGCATACCATCGCCGCGCACACCGTGCATGTGGATGCCCGCGAAGCATCCCTGCTGGCTGAGACAGGAACATGGGTCACACATCAGCCGCGCTCGAACATGAACAACTCAGTTGGCGTTGCCCAGGTCGAATCTCTCATGCGGTTGGGGATACGGGTCGGCCTCGGTAATGACGGCTTTTCCAATGCCATGTGGGAAGAATGGAAAGCAGCATATCTGGCACATAAATTATGGCACCGTGATCCACGACGTATGTCGGCAATGGACGTCGCTCGGATGGGGGTGTACAATAATACCGCCCTGGCACACCAATTTTTCCCTAAATCGCCTCCAGGGAGATTGGTTCCAGGAGCTGCTGCCGATTTAATATTTGTGGATTATCAGTCACCAACCCCGGTGACTCCCGAAAACTTACCCTGGCACATCGTCTTCGGCTTTCACGAAAGCATGGTGACGACCACAATTGTCAATGGTAAAGTCCTGATGCGTGATCGGCAGCTTCTTTATTTAGATGAGCGATCAATAGCCGCACATGCTCGTGAACTGGCAGCATCAGTCTGGAAGCGATACCAGGGATAAGATGTAAGAGGCGTGATGCGCGAGATGATGGTGAGGTTCTCTCATACCTGTTAGTATTTACCTGTAACCTGACAACGGGGAAAACGATGACTGAAACAAAACCAACTATCGCCATTATCGGCGGCACAGGCAAAGAGGGCCCTGGACTGGCAGCACGTTGGGCCAGCGCAGGATACCAGATCATCATCGGATCAAGGCAGGCCGAGAAAGCCCAGGCCATCGCCGCTGATCTGAACATGAAGCTTGGTACTCACAACATCCAGGGTATGGAGAACAGCAAAGCAGTTCAACGGGCACAGATTTGCGTCCTCACAGTCGTTCAGAGTGCTCACCAGGAGGCTATTGTCAGTTTAAAAGACGACCTTAAGGGGAAAATCCTGGTGGACGCCACCGCACGGGTAGATTTTCGCGATCCAAAACCACCTGCTCCTCCCAGTGCAGCACGCCTCGCCCAGAACCTTTTAGGACCCGATGTACGCGTTGTAGCTGCTTTCCAGAATATCCCCGCACATATACTAAAGAAAAACATTGGAGAATCATTGGACGGCGATGTCCTGGTGTGTGCTGATGACAGCCAGGCAGCCATCGAAGTCATCCGACTGGCGGAAGCCGGTGGGATGCATGCCTTTCATACCGGAGGTTTAGATAATGCTATTGTCGTCGAGGGGCTTACTGCGATCCTGTTAAGTCTAAATAAAGCTTATGGCATTAAAACTGCCAGCATCAGCGTTACAGGCATACCAGACATGATGCAGGATTCGTAATAATACGTGATCATAGGTCGAGCATCATTTGTTACTGATCATTACTCACTGATTTCTAATGACTGCCAATCCCCTCACCCTCATTCCTCTCCCGGGTATTCCTCTGGTTCATCCCGGCGATGACCTGGTAATCATTATCCTACAGGCGCTCGAAAGGGCAGGGATCTCCCTGGCTGATAATGATATCCTGATCCTCGCCCAGAAAATTATCTCAAAGGCGGAGGGGCGGCTAATTAACCTGGCAACCGTAACACCATCCCCACAGGCACTGGAGTTAGGACAAGGCACAGAAAAAGACCCTCGCCTGGTAGAGTTGATCTTGAGGGAAAGCAACACTGTTTTACGCACCCGTCCTGGTACCATTATCGTCGAACACCGGTTAGGTTTCGTATGCGCTAATGCCGGTATCGACCATTCTAATGTCGCTGGAGAAGGCACTCCAGCAGAAGAATGGGTCTTACTGTTGCCTGTTAACCCGGATGCTTCTGCCCAGGCGATACGGCAACGACTTGAGGAAATGAGTAAGACCCGATTAGGGGTCATGATTATCGATTCACATGGGCGAGCCTGGCGAAATGGTACAGTAGGGGTAGCCATTGGGCTGTCAGGGCTGCCTGGATTGGCGGATCTGCGCGGTTGGCCCGACCTGTTTGGATATAATCTTCGCATCACCCAAGTGGGTGCTGCTGATGAACTGGCTGCGGCTGCCTCCCTGGTGATGGGTCAGGCTGCCGAGGGCACACCGGTTGTGCACGTGCGCGGTTTCCCATACTCATTGCGCGATGCTTCCCTGAGCGAATTACTACGCCCCAAACAACTCGACCTGTTTAGATGAGGCCTTATGCACGGGATTGTCACACTGCTTGATGAAATCAACACTATTAATGTGCAATCATTATGGCAAAAACTCGAGACCGAATGCGGTCTTTCAGGCATCAAGGTAACCCCGATCCCTCATTTCTCATGGCAGGTTGCCAAAGATTATGAATTGCAGAGTCTGGAACCGTTCCTGCGAAAAATCGCTTATGACACACAGCCATTCACGGTACATACGACCGGCCTCGGCCTGTTTACCGGGGACCGTCCAGTGGTGTTTATCCCACTGGTGAAAGACGCACAAATGCTTCGCTTTCATGAGATGATGTGGGAACAGGCGAAAACCTCCGCCCACGGTATTAACCAGCTTTACTCACCGGCTTCCTGGATTCCCCATATCACCCTGGCGCATGGCGATGTAGATCCACATAAACTAACCTGTGCAATGGAGAATATAGCATTCCAATCCTTCTATTGGGAGATCATTGTAGACAACCTCGCACTAATCGGACAGGACGAGGATGATACAGGCAGAGAGGTCTTGCGAGTGCGGTTTACAGGTTAGACCCGAAGTATATTTAGCGAAAGTCTCGATGTCACTTAATATAAGAGATGAAATTAACCAAAAGTCGGCGGAGTTTTGGGACTATCTTGACCATCTGGTGGCCGATAATGCTGTTATCATCGAACGACCCAAAGGATCATCTCACCCCCACTATCCTGGGATGATTTACCCTGTAGATTATGGATATCTCGATGGAACAACGACAGTGGATGAGGGTGGGATCGATGTTTGGTCGGGATCCCTGAAACCACCCCTATTAAATGCTATCATCTGCACGGTTGACTTGAAGAAGCGAGATGCAGAGCTTAAGATTCTACTGGGCTGTAATGATGATGAGACTGAAGCCATTATGGAATTTTTAAACGACCACGCCATGCGGGGTATCTTAATCCAAAGACCCCATTCATAACTATAAATTAAGGATAACTTTATGGATAGCATACCTTCTTCACATCAGGATTTACTTGCAGACGAAACACGCTCCTTTGCTTATATTGCAACCCTTATGAAAGATGGTTCACCACAAGTCACACCCATCTGGTTTAACACCGATGGTCAATATATTCTGGTCAATTCAGCCAAGGGTCGCGTAAAAGACCGCAATATGCGCGCCCGTCCTCGAGTAGCCATCGTGATTGCCGATCCGCGCAACCCCTATCGCTATGTCCAGGTTCGCGGTCGGGTGGTCGAAATCACCGAGATCGCTGCGGACGATCACATCGATTCCCTGGCGTATAAATATCACGGTACGCCAAAATATGACGGTCGTACACCAGGTATGGTCCGTGTCACCTTTAAAATCTTACCCGAACGAGTGACAACAATGGGGTAAAACTACTGATATGCACGAATTTTTACGCTCACGACGCTCAGTACGCCATTTTTTACCCCAGCCTGTACCAAGTGATGTCTTAGAGCGCATCCTCGAAACTGCGATTTGGGCACCCTCGGCTCACAACCGACAGCCCTGGCGCTTCGTTGTGCTAACCACACCGGATGCCAGGACCAACCTTGTTGAAAGTATGGGTGCCGAATTACGCCGTGATCTGCTGGCGGATGGCCTGACAAATGAAGAGGCTGAGACCCGCCTGGAACACTCTCGCCGCCGTATTATGGATGCCCCAATCGCTATCCTGCTATGCATGGAACCATCTCAGATAGATGCCTATCCTGACGAGACTCGCCAAAGGTTCGAGAATTTAATGGCCGTCCAAAGTGTGGCCTTGGCGGGTGGTACGCTGTTATTGGCAGCCCATGCCGAGGGGTTAGGAGGGGTCTGGATGTGCGCTCCACTTTTTACCGCTAGCGCGGTTTGCAAGGCATTAGGCCTGCCTCTCGAGTGGCAACCTCAAGGTCTTCTCCTGCTCGGTTATCCTGTTGAAATCCCCTCTCCTCGTCCCAGAAAACCTTTGGTTGAGGTGGTAATTTATAAATAGAACAAAGAAATTGAATTGTTTGTCCCTTATGACCTTATCTCCAATCAGCTTTTCTTTTTTTCCCTGATGAACGTTGTTGCCCTTGCCGGAGGGGTGGGCGGAGCCAAGCTGGTCCACGGGCTGGCG
>CAZPWU010000042.1:0-9672 GCA_964590325.1 uncultured Anaerolineaceae bacterium
AAAACCCGGTCGTTGGGTTGGTATGTGCCGGAGGGATAGAGGAGTCCAGGATGCTCACCGTCCCCGAGAGAGGCACACCGCTGACCGCATCGCGGACGTAGCCGCTGAGGGTGAGGGTGGGCGTTACTTCCAAAGCGATATTCAGGGTGGTGGTCTGGTCCGCGGTCACGCTGATACCGGCGGTGGAATAAAGCATGTAGCTGGGAGCCTGAGCGGTGACCGTGTAAACCCCGGGATAGAGGGCTATGTCATAAGAACCATCCGACTCTGAGGTGGTAGCCCAGGCCTGGTCGGGGCTGAGCATGGCCTTGACGGTCGCACCCTGAATGGGTGCGCTGCTCTGGGCGTCGGAAACCATCCCTGCCAGGTGACCAGAAGGCGGCGGCAGGCAGCCCATGTGGGCCAGGGTGCCCACCGCGGCTTTGACAAACCAGGTGAAATAGTTCATATCCAATGTGCCGATCTTGTCATTGGTGGTATGGTAATTGGGGTTAAAGTCCGAAAAATCCTCGATCCCCAGGATCGCCGAGAAACCGTAATCCCAGAAAGAAGCGTGGTCGCTGTCATGGGCGCTGTCCTCGACGACCTGGGGTTCCAGGTTGATATCGTAAGCGTTGACGACATCGGCAAAAAGGTTGGCGATGGCATGGTCACTGGCGTTGCCCGGACGGACGATCAGGTCAATCCCTGGTGGCGAATTGAGGGTATTGTAGGAGATCATATCCAGGTTCAGCACGGCTTCGATATCCTGACCGACCACAGATTCCGCATAGGCATAGCTGCCCAGCAGGCCTTGCTCCTCGCCGGTGAAGACAATATAACGTAAGGTGCAGTCAAAATCGTACTGGCTCAGGATATCGGCGGCGACCAGCACGCCAACGGAGCCGGAGGCGTTATCGTCGGCGCCCGGGGCAACCGGCCCGGTCGGCATGTCATCCAGGTGAGCGGTAACCAGGAAGATGCGGCTCGCCTGGGAGTGCCCGGGCTTCTCGCCGATGACGTTGGAATTGTTGATAGTATTCCACTGCTGGTAGCTGGTGGTCAGGCCGTCGGCGAGGAAATGCTCGTAGACGTACTGAGTGGCGTGCTGGATGGGCGCGCCGCCATAGGTGTTCCGGTTCAGGATCGTATACGATCCACCGCCAATGGTGGCTGCTTTCGCCCCGCTCAGCTCGGCATCGTAGTTGTAAACTGTCGCGGTATAGACCTGGTCAATCATCCCCTGGATGATGGGGATCGGTGTGATGGCCTCGGGGATGGCGGGGGCTTTTTCTTCAAGGGGCAGGTCGATGGGATCGGGCCCCAGGCGCTTGAGCTCAAACCCCAGCTCCGGTAGCTGCCCGGCCTGATCGGGGGTCGCTCGTGCCACGGCCTGACGACCGTCCTCGTCCAGGATGTTAACCCGGGCGCGCGCCCGGTCAATAGCCCCTGGGCGGAAGGCGGTCAGCACGTAGTAAGTGGCACCCTGGCTGTTAGGGTCCAACATGCGCAGCGCCAGCCCTTGGTCTGCAAGCGCTTTCTGTTGAGGCGTATTTGCCAGCGCCAGCAGGTAGGCCTGCCCGCCAGGGCTGTGTGAATACGCGTAGACCGGCACATCCAGGGCAGCCACATGCCTCAGGTCAGCCGGGGTGGATAGGTCAATGCGTACCAGGGCCGTGAGAGCGGGTGTCTCCGCCCTGTTCGAAGCAGTCGCCAGACCGCTGGCAAGGGACAACAAGAACAAACTGAGAATAATGCCGATGATACGTAATATGTGTGTTAAAGGGGAATTTGTTTGACTCATGCATTCTACCTTTCTCTCATCTCGAATAATTATCCAAATATACCCCCAGGTGCTGAATTTCCCTGGATTATAGCAGCCCTCTTATGCCCTCACAACCGAGAATGGACACCTGTGTAGTATAATCCCTCCTACGGAGGCGACTATGTCTCAGAACCAACCTCGCAAAATCATTACGGCTAACAGCGGCGTCTTCCAGGAGCTGCTGAAACGCATTAAACTGGTCCTACGCCTGATGGGCGACCGGCGCGTCAACCAATTCCTGAAGCTGCTTCCAGTTGCAGGGCTGGTCTATTGGCTCGTCCCCGACCTGCTGCCCGGCCCGATCGACGACGCAGCCATTATCTGGCTGAGCACCTACCTCTTTGTGGAACTATGCCCGCCCGATGTCGTCCAAGAACACATGGATTACCTGAACAACGTCGTAGCCGGTGTGGCGAAAGAAGTCAGTGATTCCACCAAAGAAGTTGTCGAAGGGGAGACCATCGAAGGAGAGTTCCGAGAAGAAAAATGAGCCGGTTAAGAATCATCCTGCTGGGTTGGCTGGTTGTTCTGTTGGCCGCCTGCAGTATCCAATCGGCCCCTATTTCAACCCCATCCACCCCAACCTCTATCCCTCCCACACTTTCTGCCCTTACCTCTAAATCCCCTGCCCCCTTATCCCCTACTCCGGTAACCCCTGCTTTTTCATCCCCTGTTCCCCTAACCTCTACACCTGCCGTTCAACCCACGACTATCTTTCCCAACCCGGATGACTATACCTGGCAATTGGTGGCCAACGGCCTGAACAAGCCGGTCAGCCTGGCGAACGCCGCCGATGGCTCTGGGCGGCTTTTCATCCTGGAACAGGTGGGGGAGATGCGTATCCTCAAGGGTGGGCAGATGCTACCCATGCCCTTCCTGGATATCCACAACAAGGTCAGCTGCTGTGGAGAGCGCGGCCTGCTGGGGATTGCCTTTCACCCAAAATTTACTGAAAACGGTTATTTCTACGTCAATTACGATGATAAGGCCGGCAATACGGTCATCGCTCGTTTTAAGGTCTCTGCTCAGAACCCTGATCAGGCTGATCCCGCCAGCGAGACACGCCTGCTCTACGTGCAACAGCCCTTCCCCAACCACAAAGGCGGTGAACTGGCCTTTGGCCCAGACGGCTACCTGTACATCGGGCTGGGAGACGGCGGTAACCAGGGTGATCCTCTCGGCAACGGTCAATCGCTGGACACACTGCTGGCCAAGGTCCTGCGCATCGACGTAGACCACGGCAACCCTTATGCCATCCCGCCGGATAACCCCTTTGCCAGGGGTGGGGGCCTGCCTGAAATATGGGCTTACGGCCTGCGCAATCCCTGGCGGTTCTCCTTCGACCGCAAGACCGGCGACCTGTATATCGCTGACGTCGGGCAAAACAAATGGGAGGAGATCGACTACTTAGCTGCTAAATCCCCAGGAGGGTCTAACTTTGGATGGAGCTACTTCGAGGGCAACCACCCCTACAAGGGGACCCCTCCACCTGGAGTAAAATTCGTTGACCCTGTCGCCGAATACGGCCACGACCAGGGTTGCGCCGTGGTCGGCGGCTTCGTCTACCGGGGGATGAACCTGCCTGCCTGGCAGGGGGTATACCTGTATGGAGACTATTGCTCGGGTAATGTTTGGGGCCTTCGTCATAATCCTGACGACACCTGGGTGAACAGCCTGCTTTTTAACCTTGGAGTCCCTATCTCCTCTTTTGGCGAAGACGAGTCTGGAGAAGTCTACCTGGTCGATTACAACGGGAATATCCTGATCTTGAGTAAAAAATGAGCCTAAACCTCCGGCCCGACCTCTTGCCCAATACCGCAGCCCTGAAGCGGGATAAACAGCTGCTCGGCCTGGCTTATGGACTGCTGGCAGGCCTTACATATACCCTGGCAACCTGGGGGTATGATGGCTGGCTATTAGCCCATGCTTCGGCTGACTCCCCCTGGCTGAAACTCGTCATTGGGGGGATCTTCTGCCTGCTTGTGGGCGCGCTTGTGGGATGGCTGACCGAGGTCGTCGACCGGTCTTTGTTCGGGTTGGTCGCCTGGATCCTGGCTGGGATGGCGTTCGCCTGGTTTGCCGGTCACCTGCCGTTTGAGGGGGAATCCATTATCACAGGGCTCTTAGATCCAGGCCTCAGGGGTCTCGATGTTTATCCCTTTGCGGAGAACATACAGTTGCGACTGGTCCTCATTTACATCGTTGTCGTGGTTACCTCGGGGATAGCCGGCCTCCTGGAAACCTTCCTGGTCGAATCGGCGCGCGGGGCTCCCCCACTCTTGCGCTGGCTGACCATCGGTGTATGTATCCCATTCTTCGCCCTGGGGGGTAACTCAACCGCGAATATCAACGAGACGTTGACCGGACCCATCCAGGTTATTGACCAGACAATCCAGTTCGCCCTGAAGACTGAGGGGACCCAGGTTGATCCTCAGTTGGTGCGAGAGACGCACTTGCTGGCTGTTGAACCCATCAAGAGCCTGCTTCACCGTCCACGGAAGCTGATCCTCGGGTATTACGAACCCACCTACCTTAACGATTTCAGCGTTTATATCGATTTTGACGGGGTGTGGGCCGTTTGTCAGGCAACGGTTGATTTGATCGGCAACTGCCAGCCCAGCGATCACGTCTATGCCGAAAAGATGGCCTGTCTACTGCAAGCTAAACCTGGGACGGCGAATGCCTGCAGCGTGTCGGTGAAGGATGCAGCAAAAGGATGGCTGGAGGCTTGGGGTCAGCAGTTGGGGAGTTCCCCCCAGGTCAAAGTTCGCAACCAGCGCGGGGCGGTCACGCTCCTGACGGTATGGGACCAGGACGGCCGCGCCTACAATTGCCGTTTCAGAGAGACGCCCGACTTTGTACTAGAAGCTTGCACGCCCTTCCCCTCACCAACGCCCCCACCACAGACGGCACCGGCAGCCTCACCAGAGATCTCAATTCCAACCGCCCCTGCCCCTACCCAGGCGTTCAATGCCCCTGTCGTCCCTGCCGCACAAGAAGTGGCGCTGCTTCAGGCTGACAAAACCGACCTGTTATCAGTCCCTGATCTGACCCGCTACCTGATCCAGGTGGATATCAACTACCCCGGGCATACCTTACAGGGCCAGGCAAGCCTGGTTTACACCAATACTGAAAATACGCCTCTGGAGAGTGTTTACTTCCGCCTGATCCCAAACGGGCACAAAAGCTATGGGGATGGTTCACTGACAGTGACACAGGTCACCATCGACGGGCAGCCGGCGGAAACACAATTAACTCTGTCAGATTCGGTCCTGGAGGTCCATCTCCCTAAGGCCCTCAAGCCAGGCACACAGGTCCGCTTTGGTCTTGGTTTCTCGGGCCTCGTGCCGGTAGACTTTGGTGGCGATAAAACGCCCGAGGGCTATGGGATATATAATCTCAGCAATGGCGTGCTGGCCCTGGCGGACTGGTACCCCATCCTGGCAGTGTATGATGCCCACGGCTGGAACCTTGACCCTGTATCCGGCATCGGCGACTCGGTCTATAGCGATATGGCCCTTTACACGATAGATATCACCATTGGAAGCGAGCTGACCCTGGCCGCAACCGGAGTTGAAATCTCCCGCATGAGTCAGGGGGGCATTTCCCATTATCGTTATGTCAGCGGGCCGGCGCGTGATTTCTTCATGATCGCCAGTCCTGACTTTCAGGTGAAGAGCGGCACCGTGGATGGGATAAAGATCAACTCTTACTACCTGGCGCAGCATTCAGACGCGGGCCAGTCTGCCCTGGACATCGCCGAACGCGCCCTGCACACGTACAATACCCGCTTTGGCCCCTATCCATACACCGAGCTGGACGTGATCGATGCGTCGATTCGCAACGCCAGCGGCGTCGAGTTCCCTGGCATTATCCTGGTCGGCGACCAATTGTACGGTGATCCTGATAACCCAAGTTTCATGGTTGCCACCGCCCACGAGGTCGCCCACCAGTGGTGGTACAACGTAGTCGGCAACAATGTGCTCGACGAGCCTTGGCTGGATGAGGCTCTGACCACTTATTCCTCCGCCGTATACTTCGAATCCACACCGGGTGTGCTGACCTACAGAGGCTTGCTGGATTACTGGCAAAACCGGTATAACGATCTCGTCCGGCAGGGCGGCGATGACCTGGTGACCCAGAACGTGATGCACTTTGAAAAATTGGGTGAGAAGGGCGCCTATGGGCCGGTGGTGTACACCAAGGGTGCGCTCTTCTTCGCAGCCCTGCGTGAGGCGATCGGCGACCAGGCCTTTTTCGAAGCGCTGCGCAGTTACTACGCAACCTATAAGTACCGCATCGCTACGGCCCAGGACTTGCTCAATATGTTTGAAACAAAATCGGGCAAACAGCTTGACGAGCTTTACCAGAAGTGGTTATATTCCAGGCAGCCGCCTCCGTAGGTGCCATGACCATTTCGATCATCCTGCTAACGTATTGCGAGAGAGACAATATTGGGAGCTTGCTGGATTCCCTGGAAAATGTTCTGCTGCCCATGGGAAAGGAAGCCGAAATCCTGGTGGTCGACGACAACAGCCTGGACGGGACAGCCCAGGTGGTGCAGGCGCGCCCGCAGAAGGACGGGGTCAGGGTGGAATGTATCGTGCGCACCCAGGAACGCGGCCTGGCTACGGCTATTAAATATGGTATCCAGTGCGCCAGCGGGGAATGCATCCTGGTCATGGACACCGACTTCAACCATAGCCCAACCAATATCCCTCAGATGATCCAGCTCCTGGACGATTTCGACCTGGTGATCGGCTCGCGCTTTGTAAAAGGTGGCGGGATGGAAGATAAAAAACGCTATATCTACAGCTTGCTGTACAACCTGTTCGTACAACTCATTTTGTGGCAGCCAGTGCGTGATAATCTGAGCGGCTTTTTCGCCATGCGCCGGGGAGCGCTTATATCCATGGATATGGACGATATCTTCCAGGGCTATGGGGAATACTTTATGCGCCTGATCCATGCCGCTCAGCGGCGGAGGCTGTCCATCAGAGAGGTCCCGGTATTCTACGTCCTGCGCCAGCACGGAGCCAGCAAATCCAGGTTTGGGTCAATGCTGCGCGATTACACACGCTGCCTGTTATCCCTGCGCTTTGAAAAGGCGTGACTCTTTAGAATTTGACTGGGCGGATTCCCTTATCAGTAATAGAAGACCAACGATCAGGAAGTGCGCATTGAAATTCAGGAAGGAGATTTTAATTATCCTGGTCGACATCATGCTGACCGCAGCGATTATGTCGGCTTGCAGTCTGGCCCAGCCGGCAACTGATAACGGGCGACAAAAGACGACCGACAAGGTACAAAAGACAACCCCCTTACTACTTTCCCCTCTCCCCTCATCCCCCGCTCTTTCATCCCCTACCTCTTTTTCCCCTGCTCTCTCATCCCCGACACCCATTTCCTCTGCTCTTTCATCCCCCTCTCCCCTCCCATTTGCTTCCTCATCTCCAACCCCCTCAACCCCTGATCTACCCGTACACTCACATACCCAGTACTTCCTCTCTGCCCAGTTTAACTATAACGCCCACACCCTGTCTGTGTCTGAGACGGTCACGTATACCAACGCCACCACTGCGACGCTGATCGACCTGCTTTTTATCGTTGAACCAAACCTCTTCCCAGGCTCCTTCAGGCTGGACACGGCATACTGGCAGGAGGGAAAGCCGGTCGAGCCGTACACCCTGGAGGGTGACCGGCTGCGCATCCCGCTGCCCCAGCCGCTGCCTCCAGGGCGGAGCACTGGCTTGACCCTGGGGTATGAGCTCACTCTTCCACCTATTCCACCACCAGAGGACAATACCAAGCCCCAGCCGTTCGGTTACACTGCTCGCCAGACCAATGTAGTGGATTGGTATCCCTTTTTACCGCCCTACCGCCCAGGTCAGGGTTGGCTGGCGCACGACCCATGGTTTTACGGTGAGCATCTGGTATACGACGTTGGCGATTACCGGGTGGACATCCAGCGTACTGACCCCACCCCAGATCTGACCATCGCCGCCAGCGCACCGGCGGAGCGTTCTGGGGAGCTATACCGCTACCGGTTCGATGCCGGACGCAGCTTTGCCATATCCGCCAGCCCCGAATACCGCGTCTACAGCGAAACCGTCGGCACCACCACCGTGCTGAGTTATGCCTTCCCCTTAACGACCGAGGCCGGGCAGGCTGCCTTGTGGTACACCGCTGATGCCCTGGCGCTGTTTAACGATCTGTTCGGCGCTTACCCTCACGCCAGCCTGAGCGTGGTTGAGGCCGATTTCCTGGACGGCATGGAAT
Organism: uncultured Anaerolineaceae bacterium; assembly: GCA_964590325.1. Lineage (GTDB taxonomy): Bacteria > Chloroflexota > Anaerolineae > Anaerolineales > UBA4823 > CAZPWU01. The sequence goes on from CAZPWU010000042.1 coordinate 8,084, forward strand.
ACGATGGCCTTTTCTTCTTGAGCAACGGCTTTTACAACCTTTATGACGGGTCGCCGAGCGGCTACCTGACCGCTATCGCCGCCCATGAGACCGCCCACCAGTGGTGGTACGGCCTGGTAGGCAACGACCAGGCCCTCGAACCCTGGCTGGATGAAGGCCTGTGTACCTACAGCGAGCGCCTTTTCTACGAACACTATTATCCGGACCTGGTGGACTGGTGGTGGTCGTTCCGGGTCAACTTTTACCACCCCACCGGCCGGGTTAACAGCCCCATCTACAATTACAACGGCTTTCGCCCTTACCGGGATGCCGTTTACCTGCGCGGGGCGCTCTTCCTCGAAAACTTGCGTAAGGCGATCGGCGACGAGGCCTTCTTCGCCTTCCTGAAGGATTATGCAGCCCGGGGAGTTCACCACCAGGCTACGACCAAGGATTTCTTCGCTATCCTGGTCAAACATACGACGGTGGATATCAGCGGACTGGTGAAAGAATATTTTGAGGTAATTAAGTAATGATTCATTAATCGTAGTCGTAGTAGAGCCTGTGGATATGTGGATAAAGCTTCAGGTGGGTTATATTTTCGGTAGCCGTGGGGGAGGTGGACAAAAGAAGCCGGACCAGTGGGCGAGCAGGTGACCCAAACTATCCCCATGTTGGGTGGGGATAAAACGATCTGAATGAGGCATCTTTTCCCTATCCCAAATGCGCCAGCGACCGGTGGGAGGTGCTTTCCGCGCACCCCCCACCGGTAGGGGCATGAAAATCGGGTTTGCTAACCAATTTGGATGGTTTTCCCCAGTTTAGACGCTTTCTCCACAGTTTTTCGAGAGTTATCCACATGTTTATAGGCAATGGCTATCCAGGTCACTTATCCTATACCCCCACGGGTGGGACTATCTTGGGAAGTGTGCCGTGTAACTTCCCGGGTTGACGTGCATCTAAAAAGCTGTGTTCACTCTCATCTTAGACCCTTTGGAGGAATAATACAATGGAGTTTGTGATCGATTTCCCTGGCGGGTTGCGCGTTGATGCCCATTTCGGTGGTTTTACCATTAGGACGGACCAGCCCGCTGTGGGTGGCGGTGAAGGCTCATCACCCTCGCCGTTTGACACGTTCCTGGCTTCATTAGGGACTTGTGCTGGGATTTACGTGTTGAGCTTCTGCCGGCAGCGGAGTTTACCAACAGAGGGGATGCGCATCATCCAGCGCATCCACAGAGATCCATCCGGTGGGATGGTCAGCAAGATCGACCTGGAGATCCAGGTGCCGCCGGCGTTTCCCGAAAAATACCTGCCCTCCCTGGTGCGCTCAGCGGAGCAGTGTACGGTGAAGAAACACCTGGAACGGCCTCCAAAGTTTGAAGTCTATACAAAGCTCACACTTCAGGGGGATTAAACGGCTGCGAGGGATACCCCTCGGAGGGGGAAATCCAGCCGGGTCATAATGAGCCAAAAACGGTCCTCCCATTACCGGGGAGAGCCTGTGCTATAATGGCGCTGAGGAGCCAGGTGCCGAAGGAGGGAATCGAACCCTCATACCCTTCCGGGTACACGATTTTGAGTCGTGCGCGTCTGCCAATTCCGCCACT
>CAZPWU010000043.1:0-9663 GCA_964590325.1 uncultured Anaerolineaceae bacterium
TGCTGTTAAAGCACTCGCACCACTGATAATACCGATCAGAGATAAGCCCAAACGGGTCAGAACCGGCTCCTGAAGTGACTTGGGTTTTTCGTCCATGATGCCCTCCTCTTTCGGCTCGAAACCCAGGACGATATCCGAGGGGCCATCACAGATCAGGTGTATCCACAAAATCTGGGCTACCAGCAGGGGGGCAGGCCAGCCGAGCATCATTGCTACGAAGATCGTCAGCACCTCTGCAAAAGAATTCGACAGGGTGTAAGCGACCACCTTGCGGATGTTCTCGAAGATCACCCGGCCTTCCTCGATCGCCGCGACTACCGTGCGGAAGTTATTATCGAGCAAGATCAGGTCTGCAGTCTCCTTGGCGACATCAGTGGCGCTACCCACAACCACACCGATGTTAGCCCGTTGCAACGCTGGGGCATCATTCACGCCATCCCCAATCATGGCTGTTATCTCCCCGCGCGCCTGCAGCGCACGCACGATGCGCAATTTATCCTGAGGCCGGATACGGGAGAATATGACAGTTTTATCAACCCGCTCCTTGAGCTGTTGGTCATCCAGTGTCTCCAGCTCCTGCCCCTCCAGGATCTGACCATCCTCGGCCAGCAGGCCAATGCTGCGTCCAATACGTTCGGCAGTGCGTCGGTAATCGCCGGTGATCATCTTAACCTTTACCCCCGCCCGGTGGGCCACCTCGACAGCATTGTTAACACCTTCTCGGATTGGGTCTTCCATAGCTATCAATCCGATCCAGGAGTAACCGCTGTAATCCTCGAGTATCCCCAATGGGCGGTAGGCCAAGCCAAGCAACCGCAGTCCCTCGCCGGCCCATTCTTCTACCCTGGCCAGGATACGCACGCGTTCGTCTGGCATGACCTGGCACATCTCCAGAACAATCTCCGGCGCACCTTTTAGAAAGTTATAGCGGTCATCATTGACATGGTTAGCGGTGATCATGTACTTGGTCTCACTGCTGAAGAGCACTTCAGCCAGCCGTTCTGACCTATCCACCACCTCTTGTGGATCATACAACAATTGCGTCCGGGCATATTCCCAAAGGGCGATGTCCACCGGGCCCTCCAGGTCATTGCACAGGATCATGGTTTGTAAAGCGCGTTCACGGTCAAGTAGGTCCGTACGGGTGATCCGCATGCGACCTTCGGTCAATGTACCTGTCTTATCCGTACAAATTACCGTTACCGACCCCAATGTCTCAACCGCCAGGAGTTTCTTGACCAACCCATTCCGTTTGAGGATCTTGCGCATACCCAGGACCAGGATCACTGTGACCGCGATCAATAGACCTTCCGGCACAGCAGCGATTGCCAGGATGATCGACACCCTCAGCATGCCCAAAAAGTCCCGACCTGTAACCAGCCCAAACGCAAAAATTGCCACTGTGACCAGGATGACCAGGCGGGTCAGTGTACGGCTAAACACCTTCAAGCGCACCTGTAAAGGGGTCTCCTCCTGCGGGTTATCCTGCAGGCTGGCGGCGATCTTTCCCAGTTCGGTTTTTGAGCCGGTATGGGTTACGCACATCAAACCTCGCCCCGTGACAACGGTCGTGCCCATAAAGACCTGGTTCTGCTCGGTTGCGGCGCTCCGATTAACCGGCTCACTCTCCCCGGTGAGTATAGCTTCGTCGACCGATAGTTTGGTACTCTCGGCAATTTCTCCATCACCGGGCACACGCTCACCCGCGTTAAGGAGCACTAAATCGCCCGGAACAAGCTCGCGGATTTCGACCTCCTGACGGACATCATCGCGGATGACGGTGGTGGTCGGCTTCAGCAGTCCTTTCAGTGCGGTATAGACGCGCTGCGCCTGGTACTCCTGGATAAAACCAAGGATGGCATCGATCACGACCACCGCCATGATGATGGCAAAATCACCATACTCTCTGACCGCCAGGGAGATCCCTGCCGCTACCAGGATGATATATACAAGCGGGCTTTTTAATTGAGAGATAAAAATGGACCAGACAGATGGGCCTTTTGATACCGGTAAGGTATTTTCACCATATTGCTGCCTCCGTTCAAGGACTTCAGCGGTAGTCAGGCCCTGTAAAGGTTCATGTTTTGGTAATTGGTCATCCCCTTGGTCTGTAGTTGAGGTATCCACTTTATATTCCTTTATAGCAATCATGGTTAAACTGAAAAGCCTTCGATTATCCGGCGGTCCCCTGGATCCAGACAGTCCAATAGGTCTTTCCCGAGGCGGGTATAGATCCGCTGGGTAAACAGCTCCATCCACACGAACTGGCGTGCGATAAGCACCAGGTTGCGGTTGGTCGTGATGGTGGCTGTCAAATCCAGGTCGAGGCTGCCAATCATACACTTTTTGCTATCTACCACGATCAGGAGCATGGATGTCAGCTCCTGTAGCTGGCTTTCGTAAGGTGGATGGCGTGCACTCTGACCGCAGTGCAGATCTTCTTTGCCCGTCAGTAGGGAACTGATGGTCACACCTCTCTCAGAGGCGGTTATAATTTCCTTATGCAGCGCCTGGAGAGCTGGGTCTGTCAGCACAAGCAAGAGCTCCGATCCGGCCTCCTGGATCATTTGTGTGGCATAAGCCATTACCGAGCTGCGTCCTCTGATTGACCAGAGATGGTCTTCGTCTTGTGAGGCATATAAAGTATTCAGGTTTGTACGCAGGTTCTCCATGAGACGGGTATGCTCTTGCTCAAAGCGATCCAACAGCATATCCGGCGGAACCGGACGATAGAGCGTGGTGCGCTGGTCACCGGTTCGGAGCACCGCGCCACGTGCGTTCAAGCGGCCTAGTGCTTCATAGACCATCGAGCGGGGGATGCCGGATTTCTTGCTAAGCTGGTAACCGGTGGCGGGATTCTCACCGAGAAGGGCCAGGTAAACCTTGGCTTCGTACTCTGTAAACCCAATAGCTATCAAATCTGCCAGATAATCCATATGAGCTCCTATAGTAATCCTAAAACTTGCTACTAGGAAGATTGTAAACTACTATTGATCGGTCGTCAAGGCAGGCAAAATAATCATGCGTAAAGTCCCGCTACTACTTCTAATCCTCCTCACCAGAGCCTTATTATCTTTCCAGCCTACCATAAACATTCCTCAGGGAAAAAATCCTGACATTAACCTGTGGCCGCGAATCCCTCCAATCGCTTCCTACCAAATCGAGACAATCCTCAACCCCGAGGCCAAGATGCTGACCGGCCACGAGGTGATCACCTACACGAATACCACCGCTGATCCCATCCCAGACTTGGTCTTTCATCTATACCTCAATGCCTTTCGTGACCAGAATAGCATCTTCCTGCGCGAGTCTGGGCAGGAAAGTCGCGGCTACTCCTGGGACCCACAGCGTCCGGGTTGGATCGAGGTCGACAGCCTGCTCCTGATCGATGGCACACCTCTAACCTTAGAAATGATCGCCGATGGCACCTTAGCTCGCGCCGTATTGCCGGTGCCAATCCTATCCGGCGAATCTGTTCAAGTGATGGTTGACTTTCATGCTCAGCTTCCAAAGGTTTTTGCTCGCACCGGATATGCTGGCGAGAAGACCGGTAACGACTTCTTTATGGTCGGGCAGTGGTACCCTAAGCTGGGTGTTTGGCAAGATGGGGCATGGAACGCATACCCCTTCCACGCCAATGCCGAGTTTTACGCCGATTTCGGCACATATAATGTGAAGATTACCCTCCCAGCGAACTACGTCAGCGGAGGAATTGGCCTGCCGATCTCCACAGTCGATAACCATGATGGCACCCAAAGCGTGACTTATCATGCTGAGGCGGTGATCGATTTCTCCTGGACTGCTTCCCCGCATTTCCAGTCAGCCACACGCCAAGTAGGTGGAGTCGAGATCCTTTACCTGTATCTCCCAGAGCATCAATGGACGGTCGAACGTGTCCTGAAAATAGCTGAGGCATCTATAAAATATTATGATCAATGGTTTGGACCTTATATCTACCCCCGGCTGACGGTAGTGGATGTACCCGAGGATGGCGCCGGCGCCGGGGGTATGGAGTATCCAACCCTGGTTACAGCGAGTACGATGGATATCTTGGGGCTTGGCCCGAGCCTGTCACGCCTAGGGATTGAACGGTCCCTCGAAATGCTGGTCAGCCACGAAATCGCTCACCAGTGGTGGCAGTCGATGGTCGCTACCAACGAGGCCGAGGAACCCTGGCTGGACGAGGGTTTCTCAGACTATTCTGCCCTGCGCCTGATGGAAACGATCTACGGCAAGGAGACCTCAGTGATGAGTGTTGCCAACTTAAAATTGGGCTACCTGGATATGCGACGAGCTGAATACCTGAGCAACCCGAACCTGCCAATGTACGGTCGCGCCTGGGACTTCCCTGATTTGTTGGACTACGAAGTCGCTGCATACAGCAAACCGGTGCTGTCACTCGTTACCCTGGAAAATATACTCGGCGAAGAAACGATGCTAAAGGTGATGTCAACATATTTTGACCGATACCGGTTCGCCCACCCCAACACTCAGGACTTCCGCAGCGTAGCAGAGCAGGTTTCCGGGCAGGACCTGGCGTGGTTCTTCGATGGCCTGGTCTACGGGCGCGGCGTGCTGGATTATTCAGTAACTGATGTGGACGAACAATCAGCGACCGTCCTGCGACAGGGAAATTTGATCATCCCCACCGAAGTGCTGATTACCTTCGCCGATGGCAGCACGCGCCTGGAACCCTGGGATGGCAAGCCGGCCTCCATGACTTTCACATATCCGGACCGCCCGCCACTGCTCAGTGCCGAGGTAGACCCAGAACACAAGCTGGTGGTCGACCTGAGTTGGTTCGATAATGGGCTGGCACGGCGCCTGGAGGCGCAGTCCTGGCTGGCTCTTGTAATACGGATGTTTTATCAGCTCCAGAATGCTTTACTTGGGTTGGGAGGGCTGTAAACATGTCGGCCTGGCTCGCTTTTCGAACAGGGATATCCCAGGTTTTGCGTTACTGGCAGATATTGCTGGCTCTCTACATCATCAACCTGTTTACTGCACTGGTTCTTCTGATGCTGCCCGCTATGAGCTTGCTGGCTCCCGCTCACCGTACGACTATCCGGCAGGCTGCAGATGGCATTGATACCTGGATGGTCATTGAGGCAGCCATGGCTCCTGAAAACCAGATGGCACTACAAGGTGGAACGGGGCAGCCGGAGCTTTCTCCCGAGATGGCACAGGTCGTCCTGGTGGGTCTGATCACTGCCGTGGCTTTGCCCTTGCTGGCCTGGCTGCCAGGTTCGTTTATTAGCGGCGGTGTCCTGCTGGTTTATAACGAAGCCCCTCAATCTTTTACATGGAAGCGCTTTCTGTGGGGCTGCTGGCATTGGTTGGGAGCCTTCCTGCTGTTCAGCCTGATCCAGACAGTCGCCGGGCTGGTATTATTCAGCGCGGCAGCGCTGGTGATCGTCTATAGTTTAATCTCAATTGGCCTTTTGACAGCCTGGGTTGCCTTCCCCCTGTTCTTAGTTCTGCTGGTAGCCTGGCTGGCGGTCGTTGAACTGACCCAGATTTTTGCCGTAACCGGTGGGACGCGCAACCTGGCGCACACCTCAGGTCAGGCGATCAAGTTTATCATCCGCAATCCATTAACTGTAGGAGGGCTATACGGGTTGGCGCTGCTCCTAATGGTGCTGCTGCACGGTTTTTATCGTTTAGGGTTAATGCCGATTATCCCGCTCACCTGGTGGCCGTTTGTGCTGATAATCCAGCAGACATTCATCCTGTTCCGGTTGGGAACTCACACGATACGCCTGGCGGGTGGTATGGCACTGGCAAGACCAGATCGTCAGGGCTGCGCTGTATAAGCCTCAGTTCGGCTATTAAAATAAACCAATGGTATTTACACGCTTGAGTTTATACCGCCTGTATAGCCAACGCCAGGGCTCCCATTACGCCGGCCTTTTTCCCAAGCCCCGGCGGGACGATGTATCCTTCAATCTCGTCCATGATCTCCGGAGCCCGTATATAACCGTGGAGCAGATCCTTCACCTTCGCGCGGACCAGCGGGAAGAGGCGTGGCTGCTCCATTACCCCACCTCCCAGGACGATGCGTTTCGGGGATAATGTGCAGATGTAGTTCACCAGTCCCAGGGCCAGATATTGGGCTTCCAAGGCCCATGCGGGATGGTCTTCTGGCAGTGTTTCGGCGGGTTGTCCCCAGCGCGCGGCCAGCGCCGGCCCATTCGCCAGCCCCTCCAGGCAGTCACTGTGATAAGGGCAAATGCCCGGGAAGGGGTCAGCCTGGCGGTCATGGGGGATCAGCACGTGACCCATCTCCGTGTGAACCATGCCGTGGATCAGACAGCCATTGACCATCGCGCCGCCCCCGATTCCGGTACCGATCGTCAGGTAGATGAAATCGGTCAGACCTTGGGCCGCACCCCAGCGGTATTCACCTAACGCGGCCGCATTGACATCGGTATCAAATCCAACCGGGAGATTAAGGGCGCTTCGGATCGGACCGACGATATCAGCATATGCCCAACCCGGCTTCGGGGTGGAGGTGATAAATCCATAGGTGGGTGAACTCGGGTTCAGGTCCACCGGGCCAAAAGACCCGATACCGACAGCAGCTATCGGCCCCTGCTGCTCCTGCTGACGGAAGAAGGTGATCACCGCCCCCAGGGTTTCTTCAACCGTCGTGGTGGGTAAGCGCGCCTCGGCGCGGATATCGTCCGGACTGCTGGCGACCGCGCATACAAACTTGGTCCCCCCTGCTTCAATGGCTCCGTATAGGGTCATATCATCTACTCACTTCAAAAGCATTATCTCATATAACGCCCGACCGCGCTCGAGGGCGTACACACTCGGCAGTTCCACGCTTAACTCCAGATCAGCGTTAAAACGGAAATAATACGGGTTGGTAAACAGCCTGGCGATGGGGCGTTTCCAACGCGGGAGTAAACCGAGCAGGCCCGTACCCTCAATCATCTGCGGTCGGCGCAGTGCGAGGTGCACACTGCCCGTCTCGTTCTGCCAGTGGATGTCCACCTGGTTGGGATATTCTCTACCGCCCGGGTGCACCCGGATGTCCCCAACCTGCAGCTTGAGAGAGCGCCCATCCTCGACCAGGATTTGACCCCCTTTAGTAAGCAGGAAGACGGGAATCCTTGCCGAGCCGTAATCTGCCGCAGAGGTCATTTCTATAAAGATCAGGTTGAACTCACCGATATGTGCCCGACCCCAGTACCAGTGAGACATGACCTCATCCAGGCCGATGTTGCCCCAGTTGTGGTCGTGGTAGCCTGTGCCGTGGACGATATGAGTCTGTCCATCGTAAGTCAGGGTTCCCTCGACAGTCCCGAACGGGATCGCCGCCAGCCAGGCAAAATAGCAGGTGAGGGCCTCGTCATAGTAGTTTTTTCCAGCTCCCGGCCTCCAGGGTGGCACCGTGCCGTTAAAGACCAGGTCAGCAGCCAACCCATTCCCCTCGGCGTGCAGCGCGTAGGTGTGCAGGTCGCCGCGCACTCGGCTCGGACCCATCTTAACATCGCAGCGCTCCTGGGAAGCGCTGAACTGACCTGCTGGGTAAATGACGAAGAGGCCTAATTTTACGCCATCCGGACGGGTAATGGTCAGCGCCAGGTTCGGCTTCAACGGGCCACGGCGCTCGAGCAGGGGTTTGGTAGCATAAACGATTACGGCGGTGGAGCCGTCGTCACAGTGGGCGTCGAAATACCACCATTCGAAGCTGCCCGGACCGGTGTCGGCACGCAGACCATCTTCCCATACGACCGGCGTCTCACTCAGCCCATCACGGCGCAGGTACTCCTCGCCAATGGGAAAGATCACACGTTTAGCTGCCATGCTTAAATTATATTACGGGATAATCGACCCGCTGCGTTGGTAATTACCCCGCCCGGTGCCCCATAGGACGCGCGCCTGGCTGGTGCCGGGCAGGTCATAGGCTACCAAACCGGAACTGGAGGTAAGCAACACGGCTTCCAGCTCGTGGTCGCCGTCGATGTCCGCAAGCGTCGGAGCAGGCAGGGCGCCATTCCAGCTAGCGCTGCCATAAGGAACAGGCAAATCCACCTCGAACAGAGGGTTGCCCTGGTAATCCAGGATGTGCAGCTTGCCGGTCTTATTAGTGCCCTTCTGCACCCAGGAGGCGAAGATCACCTCGGCGTAGCCGTCGTTGTTCAAGTCAGCGATAGTCGGCTCGGAAGCGAAGCGGTAGACGCCCTCTGCTGAGTTATACACCGAATAAGGCCAGTTGCCGTGCTCGGTCTTATCCAGCCAGAAAGCGTGCAGGCCCCCATCGTAGGAAGCGTAGATTATTTCCATATTCCCGTCACCGTCCAGGTCAGCAACCGCCGGGTTTGGCTCTGCGGTCTCGATGATGTCATAGTCTTCGACCAATGGTGCTCCGGTGTCCACCGGTGCGATGCTCCAGTCGAAGCCTCCGGTATTGAAGCGGGTGCGGTCGGCATTGAAGATATAGACGCCGATATACCGGCTGGGGGGATAGCCAGCATAACAATCATAAACATTACCCGTCACGACCACTTCAGGGGTTCCGTCGCGGTTGACATCCGCGATCACGCTGGGCCCATCGGCAAAGTTGGTCCGGTAGGATTCAGCACGCACACCATTACATGCACCCCAGCCGCGCTTTTCAATATCGAGGCTCTCCCAAATCCCAACCTTCCCCCACCAGGGTCTCCCAGTGTATATCACAGTATTGGCTGGGAGCTGAACACCATTCGCATCGTAAGCACAGATGTAATGTACATCCGATGGGACGACGATTTCAGCGTTGCCATCCTTATCCAGGTCACCAGCCGACGCATTAGCATTGTAGACTCCCCAAGCGTAACCGGTGTCGTTGTTTAATTGAGGCCAACCAGAGCGGAGTACACCATTGTGCTCAAAGACCCAGGTGTTGGTCTTGCTGCCGATCGCAGCGGTGACAATGATCTCCAGCGTGCTGTCGTGGTCCAGGTCGTAGACCGACAAGCCGCGCAGCTCATAGGTAGTAGGACGCTGCGGCCAACCCGGCTTAAAGTAACCCGCCGAGTTATATACTGAGACGTAGCCACCGCTGTGAGCAGTGACAATCTCCTTGCTCCCATCGTTATCCACATCGGCGATGACGATGCCGGGCCAGGTACGGCCCACATTCGATACTCCAGTGCCCTCGCTGCGATCGTGCCCGGACCGGATCATCCACTCCTGGTTCCCTGTAGCACCCTCCAGAGTAAAGATCGAATAGGCTGAGCCGACCACTTCCATAGCCCCATCACCGTCCAGGTCAGCCACAGCCGGGGAAGAATACCAGCCAGTCTCACACCAGGAGCTGTAGCAGCCCTTGTTATACCATTTGAGCACCGGGGCCTGGACCGGGATGGGGGGAGGGAACCCCTTAGCCACGAATGGGAAATAGGCCTCGTTGCCCTGCTGAGGCTGTGCGGGTCCTTTTTGAGCGGCCTGGACGACCGGCTGCCGGCTGGTATTTAAAATGCCGAAGATCAGTGTTCCGAAGACCATAAATGCAACGAGCAGTTTGATTTTCATAAAACCCTCCCTATTTCGTAATCCGTCTTTCGTCACCAACATCCTATTTTAAAATTGTAGCATCACAGGAGCACCAGGCAAATAAGTAAAAGGTAATAGGCTCATTGTTCCATGTCAAACCTTTACCTTTCAACTTTC
>CAZPWU010000044.1:0-9616 GCA_964590325.1 uncultured Anaerolineaceae bacterium
CGTGCTTCTTTTTGGCTATGAACAACGAGGTTATTTTCACCGATTTTGCCCCTTGTAGGGCAGGCCATATTCGGGCAGAATTGTTGTCTTGGATTGAAATCCCGCCCGTAGTATAAACGAAAACGCACCCGTACCTGGGTGCGGATCATTTTTAATGAAAAAGGCTCCTCGGCCAGGACTCGAACCTGGAACCTAGCGGTTAACAGCCGCCCGCTCTGCCGGATTGAGCTACCGAGGAAGGCGCGCAGATTATAAGCTTTCACCAGGACAGTGTCAAGGAGTGGAATTGTCTGATTAACGCACGCGGCGCTTCCACTCCTCCTTGAGCTGTAACTGCCGGGGACTCTCTCCCGAGCTTAAGGTGAGGAAATCGTTCAGCAGCCGGTTATATTTACTGGGCTCATCCAGCATTGGAAAGTGTCCGGATTGTTCAAAAGCGATGTAATGCGATAACTCAGGCAGCGATGGAGAACTATCGAGTGGGGGTGGTTCCACCACTGGATCGTTCTGCCCGTGAACCAATAGGCAGGGTATCGGTAGATCCTGGGATAGCCTGCTTAAATCTATATTTTGTATATCATCCAGCGAAGCAGCGATAGCTTTCGGGTCAGCCTTGGGAGCCTCGGCCCGTGCCGCCTCCGTAACAGGAGATCGCCCTAGTAGCCAGTCGGCCAGCTCAGAAAGTGACGAGTTACGCAAACGAGGGCTGATGGCGTCATACCCAAGTGGGAAACCAATTGCCATCACTCGGTCAACCGCATCGCGATGGCGGGTTGCATAGGACGCAGCGATGACCGCACCCAGCCCATGACCGACGATCGCGATCTTCCCGATACCCATTGCCTCCAGGAAACCTTCTAACAATCCCACTTGTTGTTCAAGGGTATATAGCTCAGATCTCTTTGAAGAATCCCCAAAACCCCAAAGGTCGAGTGAATAAGCACGAAAAGCGGTTGAGGTTGCTTGCATGGTCGGAATCCAATATCGCCACGACCCCACCCAGCCATGCAGGAAGATCAAAGGCCGGCCGCGCCCCAAGACCTCATAGTGTACAAACTCGCCCTCCAGGGTAACGACGCTCATAGCAAATTATTTTATTATTTGATATTCTTTCCCAAAATAGCCCTCACCCGGTCCGTTAATTGGTCCGGCGAAAAGGGTTTCAAGATATATTCGATTGCACCAACCTCTAAACCGGTTTGGACTTCTGATTCCTGACCCTTAGCTGAGAGAAAAACAACCGGTATATGCTTGATCTTCTCCTCAGCTTTAATCCGTTTGCACGCTTCATAACCAGTCATGCGCGGCATGCGTACGTCCATCAGGATCAAATCAGGCATCACTTCAAGAGCCTTTTGAAAGGCTTCTTCACCATTAGTAGCCGCAATTACATCATAACCGGCGAAACCCAATGTAAATGTGATCAGATCACGGATATCACGCTCGTCTTCTGCGATCAATATTTTTGCCATTTTAGATCCTCATTCGATAAGCATTGGCTAAAATCGATCCGTCGATATTATTCGTCGGTCCTTCTACCTGTTATGGTTCAGCTTCACCAGGTTTATAAACAGGTAAGGTGAACGAGAATATACTACCTTTACCCGGTATACCACTGCTTTCTAGCCAGATACGCCCATTATGCATGGATATTAAATTATGCACAATTGAAAGACCCAAGCCTGTACCCGAGGTAGACAGTACGAGAGGGTGTTCACCGCGGTAGAAACGCTCGAACACACGCGGAGCTTCTTCAGGTGAGATCCCGATCCCATCATCTTTCACGTCAACCTGCACTTCATCGCCGAGCTGATGCATCTTCACCTGGATATGACCGTTTTCGGGGGTATATTGATACGCGTTTTCTAGTAAGTTATCCAGAATCAAGCGCACACGCTCTGCATCACCCCACACCCGCGGTAAATCTGCGGATATGGTCACCTTGACATGCATCGGTTTCTTCTCATCCTCCATCCGGCGAGATATATTAGCTACGGCTTCATCAGCTACTACATGGAGGTCCAGAGCCTGGAAGGACAGAGTCACACGGCCAGCCTCTATGCGCGAGATATCCAGTAAATCATTTACCAGCACTGCCAGGCGTTCAGTATTACTCTTGACAATTTCCAGGAAATGCGTCTGTTGTTCACTTATTTTCCCAGCCGCACCCATCAATAATACCTCCACATAACCTTTGATAGATGTCATCGGGGTGCGCAACTCATGGCTGACGGTCGCCACAAATTCTGATTTCAACCGGTCTACTTCAACCTGGTGGGTGATGTTGCTGAAGATTGAAACCGTACCTAGAAAATCATTTCGTAATCGCACTGGGGAGAGGTGCACAGAGACGACCTGCCGGTTGTCCAATTCGATCTGTTCAGTGTAGATATCACCGGGTGTATAGGTGGTTGGATCCTCGGACCAGGTATGGATGGTCCAGACCCAGGATTGGGCTGCTTTACCGAACAAACCGATAAAATCCTCCAGAGACTTCCCCAGCACTTGCTCACGTTTTAAATCTAATATCTGCTCAGCAGAGGCATTAAAGAGCGTTATCTTCCGGTTAGCATCCGTTACCAGAACACCATCTGCCACAGCCTCCAGGATAGCCTGAGACCGGCTGGTTTCGATGTGTTGCTGGCGCAGCATATCACCCAGGCGTTCAGCCTGGTCTCGGATCAGGCGGAACAACTGTGCATTGTTAAGAGCGACCGCTATTTGTTTGGCAGTCGCCTGGGCGAGCTCTAGCTGATCCGGCGAGAAATGGTCAGGCTGGCGGTGATAGAGCAGCAATGCACCCAGGGTATCCTCGCCCATCATCAATGGGACTGCAAGTGCACTCCGGTGCAGGTTCGTCTGATCTTTCTGCCTGATCCAACGCGTATCCTTCCATAAATCAGGGATAAGTGCAGGCTGGCGGTTCACGATGACCCACCCCACCAAACCCTCGTTCGGCTTGAGCGAGGATATTTGCCCACCTTTTGGCACCGAGCTCATGTAGCCCAATGATGCTCGCAGATAGAGCGCGGACGAATCTGGGCTTACCAACATGATCAGGCTCTGCTCAGCACCCAATGTTTCATTAACAACTTTTAATGTACGGTTGAGGACCAGGTCCATGTCCAGGCTGGTAGAGAGCTCAGTAATAATCCCGAGCAGGGTTTGTGTACGACGATGTTCACGCGCAAGTTGTTCGGTTCGCTCCGATACACGTTTCTCCAGGTCGGCAGCATAATTTTGAGCGGTGGCGAACAACCGGGCATTATCCAGCGCGGAGGCTAGCTGGTTACCAACCTGTACTAGCAAGCGCTGGTGGGCTTCACTGAAAACATTGGGTTTAGAGCTCTGTATTGAGATGACTCCCACCGCTGTTCCACGGACCATCAGAGGCACACCCAGCCAACATCGTGCATGTGCTTCTACGGTAAGTTCGGTTGCAGGTAGATTATCCTTATCGCGTTCCAAATCTTCGATAAGCAGGGGTTGCCCAATAACACTGACGTGCTCGCTGAAGCTGTGCCCGGTGCGTGGTACGGTGAGGGGTCCGATCCGTGCCCCCCGGTCGATCCCCTCAACCATCATGGTGGTCGTTTCGTTTAAAATAACCAGTGTTACGGAATCCGCCGGTAATAAATGGAGCAAGGTATCAAATGTTATATCTACCAACCGGCGTTGATCCAGGACTTGCGACACGCTGACTCCGAGTTCGAAAAGTGTAGCCAGCTCAGCACTGCGCTGTTGCGTTTCAGCAAAAAGTCGCCTGGTTTCAGCAAACAACCGTGCATTCTGAATTGCCACTGCGACCTGGTTGCTGATTGTCCGAGCAAGCTCTACCTCGTCTGTAGAAAATCGATAAGGACGATCTGCCTGAACCAACAATAGTCCCTGTAAATCGTTCCCGGATACTAAGGGTAATGCCAGCAGAGCATGAGTTTTACGTGTTTTCAGGTATTCCATTAACGGAGTTAGTATTTCCTCCTGGCTCACATCCTCCGTTCTGAAAATACCCAACGATTCGCGTAGACGCCCAAAGAGTGGAGCATCCGGTAAAGCCATGGGTAGATAAGGCGTGGTCAGCGGTGATTCAGCATGTAAGATAGCTTTACCATATGAATCAAACAGGACAGCTGACACTGCGGAACAATCAATCGCCTGGATAAGTTCCTGGTTTACTAAATTCAAGATGTAATCCAGGTCCAGAGAACCGCTTAATTCCGATGAAAGCCGGTTTAACAAAGCCAGTCGTTGTGAACGCTGGTCTAACTCCTGCGTCCGGTGAACACTCTCCTCAAAGAGATTGGCATTCTCCAATGCAACGGCTGCTTGACCCGCAAAGGTAATGACAGCCTGGACGTTTTCAACCGTATAATAATTAGGCTCTGTCTTTTCGAGCGCAATCACACCCACGACCTCGCCCTTAGAAAGGAGCGGTACACCTAACCACGATAAGAACCGGGGTTCAATCAATGCCTGGAAACGTTGGTCATCTCGCACATCCCCAACGGCAATCGGTTGACTGGTCTGGATCATCTCTTTAAGCAAGAGGCTGTCCTCTAAAGCCACCGACAACCCAAGACGTTCCTCGCTGTCTTCAAAGCCGCGTGCAGCACGGATCGTCAGGCGATCCACCTGGCGTAACCAGAGAGTGCCTGTGTCATAGGTCAAGATCGTTTTTACCTGGTCCAGCAGCGAGGCAATCAATTCATCAGTCTGCAATCTCGATGTAATCGTAGCAGCCACGTCGGTCAATGCTTGCAGTTGATGAGCACGCTGCTCAGATGCCTGGTAGAGACGGGCATTCTCAAGAGCCAGGGCCGTTTGCTGAGCCAGGGTTGAGATTAAAGCCTGGTCATCATCAGTAAAGGCGTTCGGGGTCTGGAAATTATCTAATACCAAAACACCCAGCTTGTCTTCCAGGGTTTGGATTGGGACAATCAGGGTTGAGATGGGCAGCCGACCTTCGGATGCATTCCGGTAGCGTACCAGGTTTTCTGGTGGTAGATCATAATGTTGAGCGAAATCCACCTCGCCAATGCGCAAAGGCTGACCCAATTCAAAGGTTTTCCCGGGTAAGGCCTCACCTGAGTGATAGTGGATTTCCAGGATGCGGTTGTTATCAATATATCCAGCAGCGACCTGAGGCACCAGGCAACCTTGTTCTGGTTTCCATAAGGCGACCATCCCAGCGTGTGCGACCGGTATGAACTGGAGAGCGCTGTTTACCAACGTCTGCAAAATGCTTATCGGGTCCAGGCTTCCCAGCTGTCGGCTGAACTCCAGGAGTAAGTTGACCTCCATCAAGCGCAGATTGGTTTCAGTTAGCAGGTGTAAATTCTCCAGCGTAATAGCCACCTGGCGTGTCATCAAGCCGAAAAGCTGTTCGTCTTCCGAGGTAATGGAAGCAAGCGGGCTATGGCTTATGGCTAAAACAGCCGCATCAACTCCCGAACCCTCTTCTTCTAATACCAATTGAGTGCTCTCCCGGGGGATGGATAAGCTGATAAAACCCTTCGCCTCCAGAGCTTCCAGGAGAGGCGAATTGAGCCATTCCGGATTATCTTCCAGGTTAGGAGCGATAATAGTTTCTCCGTTCTGTAGGCTCAGTCGTAATGGATTTCTTTGACCCAGCAAGGCTTCTGGGTTTGCATTCACAGGGATGGACCCCAGAGCATAGAGCAAACGTGGACCACCTGAACTGGGTTCGGCAACCAGGGTGATATCCATATCCATCCGGGTTAATATTTCCTGTCCTAAGGCTAATAACGCACTGGCGCGATTCGGTTGTCGGTTCACGATCTCAGCGATATCTAAACCAGCTTGGATTCTACGCGCCCGCTGGCTTAGTTGGTGAATTGCAAGAGTCTGTTCGACATCTTTGTGTAACAGGGTCGGTAAGTGGCTTTGGGCCGTTTGAAGCTCTTTTTGAGCACGTTTTATGTCTTTTTGTGCAACTGCTGCTCTGGTATTTAACTCATCCAGCTTCTGGTGGTTTTCAATAATCAGGATAGCCTGGCTGGCAAAAATCTCCAGGGTTTCGTAGGTGAGCTTGTCGGGGCGCAGCCCATTACATGGCGCGTCGAGGCTGATCATACCTACGGGTTGGTTAGCAGGATTAATCAACGGAATAATGAGCATATCCTGGGGATCCCAGGCGTATTTACCATTTACATTTAAACGCGTTAACTGTTGGACCTCAGCTAAATGAAGATCTGGTGGGTTGGAAAGACTCTGTTGATGCGGTAGGAGGTAAGAACGCCCAAACCGGTATTCGGGTTTGAGCTGAGGCAGGATACCTCCCCAAGGTTGAGGGCGGTTACGCAGCTCATTCATCATTTCTAAGGACAACCCTGCCCCGGCGACCCTGTTCATATTGCCACTGCGTAGATCAAATACACTTACCACAACACTCTTGAAGGGTGTAGATTCATGAATACCGTAAGCTAACGCTTCCAGGGACTGCTCGAGGGATTGGTCGGGGTGTAAAAATTGGGTAACTTCTATGAATTTAGAGACCGTCTCTGTTTGCCTATTAAGTAACTCACCCCGCTGAAGCTGCTCCTGGTAGCGCAGTGTGTTGCCGAGCGCAATGGCTGCTTGTATTGCCAGACTCTGGGCAATCTCATAAGAGGTATTATCTAAACGGCCCGGGTTCTTAGCGTGCAAATGGATTAATCCAGCTGCATGTTCCTGGTAGGTTATGGGTACCACAAGTGAGGAACGGATTTCTTCATGTGGTGGTTGAAATGTCTGTCCCTGTTGCTTATAGTCTTCGACGATTATGGGTTCACCTTGATCAAATACCGTCCTTTCGAGAGGAGAGAGCTCCTCACCCGGTGGGTCACCAACAGAGAGGATTACCCTGGGTAGTACCGAAATACTCTCAGAAGGTCGCACGGAAAGTCGCTCAGTCAACCGTTCAGTAAATTGCTCGCTGAGGTCAAACAACATAATCGTGCCACAGTCAGCCTGGGTCGTGCGCACAATTTCGTTATACATAACCTTTAACAGATGCTGGAGATCCAGGGTGGCGTTCAGCTCGCGGCTGATGTGTGTCAGAGCAGTAAGCTGTTCCACCCGGCGCCGCAAACTTTCGTCAGTTTGTGCATAGAGTTCGGACTTCTCGAGAGCACCAGCCAGTTGGCTTGCCGTTGTCGATAATAGGATGAGGTCGCTCTGGTCAAAGAAGTTGGGTGTCTTGCTGCCGAGTATTATTTCGCCGACCCCTAGATCACGTAAGATCAGAGGCACATCGATCATTGACTGCAGTTTCAGCGTCTCAAGCCATGGGTAATAAATTGAGGATTCTTGGATATCTTCTAAAATGTTACCTGTGAGATAAGGTTTTTTACTGCTTGTGACCGTGGAGTGGTATTGAGGATCACTCATCAGAATACGGCTCAAGCGAGTGATTTTATCAGGTGCAACGCCGAAGAACGATTCCTTATGGAGGGTTAATTCACCCCGCGTTTCATCCAGTAAATAAATTGCCCCAATGTCAGCATGGAGGAGACGAGCTAATTCGCGAAGCGAGAACTCAAGGATTTCGCCTAGTGTAGCGAGTGAACCTGTCAGGCTCGCGATCCGGCGTAATGACTCAGCCCGCAATGCACGCTCCTGAGTCTCTTTGACAAGCATGGCATTTTCGATAATCGTTGCAGCCTGCCCGGCGATAATTTCCAGCAAGCGCAGGTCACTTTGGTTAAAGGGTGTTCCATCGCGTTTGTCAGCCACTTGCAGGTAACCCAGAGACCGACCAACCGAAGTCAAAGGCACCAGCACGGTGTTAACCACCCCTGCCGCGCGGGCCAGGTTATCGAGTCCTAAGGCAGCCAGACGTTCATCTTCCGGTGCATTGGATGAGATGATGGTTTTTTGAGCCAACCAGATTCCTTCTGCTGGGCTGTTTGGTGGTATGTTAAGACGATAGACCGCCATGAATTGGTCAGGAATACCGATAAAGGGTGATTGGGTTTCTAGAGTACGCCGGGATTCATCATAAATTAGAAAGCCCAAACAAGCTACATCCAACAGGGGAGTGATACTCTCCACCAGGCGACTGAAAAGGTCCTGTGTATCACGCAGCGCGGCGACCGCATGAGCGAGTCTCGCTAGACCCGATAGCTCACGGACACGAACCTTCTGTTCTTGATAGAGCAAGGCATTGTGGACCGCGATAGCAGCCTGATCAGAGAGGATGCGTAAGACTTCCTGGTCATCATTATTAAATGCGTTTTTTGAAAGTGAAGCTAATTCAAGTGTACCGGTTAATTCACCTGCCACTAATAAGGGTACACCCAGGTAGGAGTTAAATGGATACTTCTTACGGTCAATGATCGGACGAACTTCACGATAGGTATCGACATCATCGATAAGCAATGGAGTCCGTTGAGTAATTAAATATCCTGAATATCCCTGTCCAGGCAAATAACGGTCAGGGGCTTCCTCAATATGCCGATCTACGCCTTGAAGGCCAACGAAACGATAAGGTATCAAGTATTGGTTGACAATATCCCAGATCGTAATTTCTGAAAAGTCGGAGGGGATCAGGCGTTCTACACCTTCCAAGATTGCCTGGAGGGTCTTATCCAACTCTAGGCTGGCTGCCATCGCCCGACTTAATTCGTTGAAGGTATCAAGCGCCTGTTTAGAAACCTCAGCTTCTCCCGAGGTGATCGTCGTAACCTGGGGACGACGCAAGGAAACAAGGATAGCGGAACCGGTGCCAGTTTGGCCATCATAGGGAATGGAATAAGAAGTCCCTTCTACCATGCGACCATCTAATGAAAATCGGACCTGTCCTTCAGTTGCGCACAGCCCAAGAAATGCCTCGCTTGGACGGGTACGCCGCGCCAACCGTTCAAGGTTTGGCTCTTCCTCATAATAACCAAACCATTCTCGCGCCTGCTGATTGGTATATAAGACACGTCCGCCTGGTTGCACTACAAGCACAGCGTCGTTGGATGATGGGAGATCGAGAGGTATAGAAGGTGGAACAGGGAATTTATTAGCCGGTTGGATGCGAGGAACCACTCGCGTTAATAAAATAGCCATTCCAACCAAAGCTAACGCGATGATAATAATAGTAACCCCTAGCGCGGTCGGTCCCAGTTGAAACATAAATATATCGGGTGATTGAAATTACAGTTTACAATGTTATGTAATGACTGATTGAGAATTATGATACGAGATCGATCTCCACTCATATTTAATGATCTTGTCTGCGAACTTCAGCAGCTTGCTCTGTGATTTCGCGAATATCGGCGAATTGGTATTGAGTAGGGGTAACAATACCAACCGACAATGTCATTAGAGGGATTTGTTGTGCCTGACCGTTTTGGTTAATAGTCGTGATGAAGCCCTGTTCGCGGTCCATAAAATTATAGTGAGAGAGTACTTCCTCGGTGAAACGGGCTTTTATCCGTTGACGGATAGCTTTTGAGGCTTCCTCCGTTGTGATGACGATAAAATTATCCCCGCCTGCATGGCCGACAAAATCGTTCGGCGTCCCTAGTTCATCTAATAATTCGCCGATCATCATAGCAGTGAAACGAAGCACATCATCGCCAGCAACAAAACCATACAAATCCTTAAATGGCTCAAACTGATTAATTCG
>CAZPWU010000045.1:0-9610 GCA_964590325.1 uncultured Anaerolineaceae bacterium
ATCAGCCCAATGGATTTTGGGGCCTCGTTTCGAACGGCTTCTTCTACCAGGGTCATGGCCTCCTCAAGTGTATCTACGACTATATCCACATAACCGATCTCCAGGCGGCGTTGGGCGCGCGCAGGATCGACCTCGACGACCAATCCCACACCCTCGTTCATGTTAATGGCTAAAGGCTGGGCTCCTCCCATCCCGCCCAAGCCGGCGGTCAGTACGAATTTACCTTTCAGCGATGGCCAACCGCGTTGGGTCGCCAGCGATCCCAGGGTCTCGTAAGTGCCCTGTAAGATGCCCTGGGTGCCGATGTAAATCCACGATCCGGCGGTCATCTGTCCATACATGATTAGGCCCTTAGCTGCCAGCGCATCGAAATGTTCCTGAGTAGCCCAATGTGGTACCAGGTTTGAGTTGGCGATCAAAACGCGTGGCGCGTCAGGATGAGTCTTAAAAACGACCACTGGCTTGCCAGATTGGACCAGCAGAGTTTCATCATCTTCGAGTTCACGCAAGGAGGTAAGGATGGCATCGAAGGCATCCCAATTACGCGCAGCCTGCCCGCGACCACCATAAACCACCAGGTCTTGAGGGCGTTCAGCAACCTCCGGGTCCAGGTTATTTTGAATCATTCGGTAAGCGGCCTCGGTCAGCCAGGATTTACAAGTGAGCTGCGTACCGTGTGGGGCACGCACAGTTCGTGGACCAGTCATAGTAGCCTCCTATAAAGCAAATCCCCTCCAGGCAAATTATACGCCCGGAGGGGATGAGTAGCGATAAATAATTGGTTATCGGTTGCTTATGGATTAAGTAGATCAATAACAGATGGGATGGTTATAACCGCTCATTCGTGTCCAAGCGGAAAGGTTACAACCACATTATCATTCCAATGAAGATAGGATACCGTCTTTGAGAACGAAAAATAAACCGAATGGGTTGGAATTTCCCATGTGAATGTCCCCCTAATAACCCTGGTATACCGAAGGATGATAGGGAGATAATAGCCTGTTATCAGGATATTTAGTTCGATGAAATAACCGGCTCGGCTTGGTTGATTTGAGCAAAGGTCGTGTTTTTGAGGTTGTTAACCAACTCTGCCTGGGCATCACACCACACGGGTTTCATCGGGCATTTTTCACCAAACACACACCCATTATTCTCAGAAACGCATTCGTTGAGCAGGATGGGACCATCAATCGCCTCAACAACGTCTAACAAGGTGATCTCCTCCGGTGAACGCGCCAGAGAAACCCCCCCATGTGCCCCACGTGAAGTCTGGAGCAATCCAGCCACAGAGAGCTGCGATACAATTTTGGCTAAAAAGGATGGGGGGATCTGCTTATCTTGGGCGATCTGGCTGGTGGCAGCACGTCGATCCTGACCCATTTGTGCCAGGTAAACCATGGCACGTACTGCATAATCTGCCTGACGAGTTATTTGCATAAGGTTCTCCCATTTTATGGATAAAATAATATGAATTATCGTTTATATTTTAGAGTATTTTTCACCAATTCACAAGTGACAGAGGTCATTGCTCGAAGATGACGGTCATCTATAAAAGATGACAATAATTGTCTGTATATATTTAAATCTCTGGATTTGTAAGATATGGTAAGATTCGAAAATGATCTGAATTAATCGCTGTAGAGAATACCAGACAAAGAGTGTATGTGGGTTGTACACCCCCACGCTTGCTCTTTTGCTGGCTTTCTTCAGTATAGGCTCAGTATTTATATAAGGTGAACCTTATACGAGTAGAGGAGGCTTATGATGAAACAAATCTGTGTTATTGGGGTTGGCTATGTTGGGTTGGTCACGGCTGCATGCTTTGCTGACCTGGGAAACCGTGTCATAGCATTGGATATCAATAAAGATAAAATTAAAGGTTTAAACCGCGGTGTCATGCCAATCTATGAACCTGGATTGAAAGAAATTGTAGATCGTAATGTTCGTGGCAGCAGGCTATCTTTCACCGTCTCGTATGCCGAAGCTTTGGAAAACACCGAATATGCTTTTATCGCCGTCGGGACTCCTTCTGGAGTAGATGGCGAAGCCGACCTGCGTTATGTCGAGGCAGCGGCGCGCTCCATTGCTGAAAATATGCGCGCCCCACTGATCATTATCAACAAGTCAACAGTTCCCGTTGGTACAGGTGACTGGGTTGCCGATATCGTCCGCAGACACCAACCGCACTCAATCCCTTTCTCGGTGGTCTCATGTCCTGAGTTTTTACGAGAGGGTACCGCCATCAGCGACTTTTTACAGCCTCACCGTAATGTGCTGGGCTCCCTTGATCACGATGCAGCCGAAAAAGTAGCCCAACTCCACCTGCCTCTACGCGCCCCAATCATCATCACCGATCTACGTACAGCAGAAATGATCAAGTATGCATCCAACGCTTTCCTGGCGACTAAAATCTCTTTTATCAATGAGATAGCCACTATCTGCGAAGCACTCGGGGCGGATGTCAAAGAGGTGGCAGTAGGGATGGGATATGATACTCGCATAGGATCTCAGTTCCTGGAGGCTGGCCTTGGATACGGTGGTTCCTGTTTCCCCAAGGATGTCAGGGCACTGGCGTTCATGGCGGCAGAAAAGGGCCGTCACCCGCAGTTATTGAATGCTGTGATGGAAATCAACGACGACCGGCGCCCCATGGCTATCAACCGGTTGCGTGAAATGCTC
Organism: uncultured Anaerolineaceae bacterium; assembly: GCA_964590325.1. Lineage (GTDB taxonomy): Bacteria > Chloroflexota > Anaerolineae > Anaerolineales > UBA4823 > CAZPWU01. The sequence continues at coordinate 2,680 of CAZPWU010000045.1, forward strand.
GGGGACTTGAAAGGATCTACTATTGGCCTGATGGGTCTTTCCTTCAAGCCGAATACTGATGATATGCGTGATGCACCCTCCATAGCTATAGCCGAGGCACTCATAGCCGAAGGAGCTCACGTGCGCGCTTACGACCCGGTGTCAATGGAAAACGCACGTTCAATCTTGCCGGCGATTGAAATGTGTCCCGACCCATACTCATTGGCGGAGGATTGTGATGCTTTGTTCGTAGTCACCGGTTGGAATGAGTTCATGCAGCTTGACCTGGAGCGCATCCGTTCCTTAATGCGCCAGCCTGTATTATTCGATGGGCGTAATATCTACGACCCGCGCGATATGGTCCAATTGGGTTTCCATTACCGTGGTGTCGGGCGGGGTTATAACGAAGCTGGTGCTGGTTAATAACAGTCCCAATTGTATAGTGTATCTAGCGTAATAATCTTTTTATCAACCTCCAATGTTAAGCAATCATCCCCCCGTTTGTGATTACGAGGATTCCGATTATCAGGCTTGTTTTTGGGACCAGGGGGAAAGGACCTATGAAGACCAGGTCGAGGCTATTGCCCTCCAACGGCTGCTGCCTCGATCAGGCAAGCTTCTCTTGGAAGTTGGCGCCGGAGCGGGACGCCATACGCCACGTTACCTGGGTTTTGAACGGATCGTTTTGCTGGATTTCTCGCGTACCCAACTCATCCAGGCTCAGCAGAGATTGGGCACGACCGCGCGGTATATCTTTGTAGCGGCTGACGTTTACAAGCTGCCTTTCGTGGCGGGTTTATTCGATGCTGCTACAATGGTCCGTGTACTACATCACATGGTAAGTGCACCCCTGGCCTTGGACCAGGTCCGTCAGGTGCTGCAGCCGGGGGCAGTTTTCATCCTGGAGTTCGCAAACAAACAAAACCTGAAAGCAATCCTCCGCTATGCCCTGCGCCGTCAAACATGGAACCCTTTTTCTCCTGAACCGGTGGAATTTGCCCCCCTAAATTTTGATTTCCACCCTCGGATGGTACGAACCTGGCTGCGAGAGACTAATTTCACCCTCGAACGTCAGTTAACTGTATCCCACTTTCGTACAGGATTCCTAAAACGCATGGTTCCTTTGAGCTGGCTGGTGAAAATGGATGCCCTGGCTCAGCCTACCGGAAACTGGTGGCAGCTTACTCCCAGCGTATTCGTACGCTGCCGTGCCGTAGGGGAGACTCCCCGGGCCTTGCCCGGTTCTTTTTTTCGCTGCCCGGAATGTGGGTATCACCCCCTGGATGAGGCTGGAGACAGGTTGGTATGTCCTGCCTGCTCTCGTCAGTGGGCCATCCATGATGGGATATACGATTTCAGGGAGGAAGTGCGCTAGGTTTTTTCTACCACCCAGAAATGAGATAGGCCAAACAACCGCATGGGGGTTTGTTCTAATCCGTGTAAAACCCTGCGGAGAACCCGCCCCAGGCGTGGAGCGCGGGTGATGATGTTATCGTAGGCTCCGAAGATCACCGTCCGTTCGATGAAACGCACTTTAGACCCGGTGAACAACCGATCCAGGTCCCGGCGGGTGTAGGTGCGCACATGGGGCGCCAGGCGGTCGCGCCAACAGTTGGGCAAATAGTTGATCAGGGCGATATTGCCGAAATGGTAACGCCCGTGCCAGTAAATGCCGTGGGTCTCGAAGGGATAACCGCGGTTGGGTGCGAATAGGATGATCCTTCCACCAGGACGCAGGACCCGGATCATTTCATACACAGCAGCTTGATCGTCTTGGACGTGCTCTAAGACCTCATGGCTGAGGATCGTATCAAACGTTTCGGCTGGGAAGGGTAGATCCTCCCCGGCGGCATTCGTAATGAGATCGGTCCGCTGGTGAGCCTCCCTGGCGCGATCATAATCGAATTCCAGGCCAACCACAAACTTGGCGTACGGTATTAAATGCTCTACATATAAGCCAATGCCGCAGCCGTTTTCGAGCACATACCCTTTTAACCGTCCTCCAGCAGCCTGCAGGATCATCTCCAGTCGGCGATTTTGTCCCTCCCGCCAGGTGTAAGAAGGTTCCCCCCGCATAGCTGCTTTTATAGTATTGCGGTCGCCCATTTATTCTTCTTTCCATCTCTTATATAATTTGTTTGCAATTCCAATCCTTGCCAACACACGCCCAACCGTATTATTGATAATATCATCCACCGTTTGAGGACGTGTGTAAAACGCCGGCGCCGGTGGGAAGATGATCGCCCCCGCTTTGGCTGCAAGGCTCATCAAGCGCAGGTGGCCGCGGTGCAAAGGGGCTTCGCGCACCACCAATACTAATGGGCGACCTTCTTTAAGTGTCACATCAGCAGCGCGCACCAGTAAATTGTCGGAGTAGGAATTTGCGATCGCTGAAAGAGTTTTAATCGAGCAAGGGATAACCACCATTCCCATCGTTGAATATGTGCCAGATGCGATCACCGCTCCAGTATCTTCGTAGTCATAGGTGACATTGGCAAGTGCCAGGACATCACTTAATGCCCATTCTGTCTCATTGGTGATAGTTTGTCGTGCGGTCGGAGAGATGATCAGGTGTGTTTCGATATCCATCGATTGGAGTACTTCCAAAAGCCGGATGCCGAGAATGGCTCCGGATGCACCGGTCATACCTACCACGAGGCGTTCCTTTCCTCTTTTCATAACATCAGATTCCTCTTGTTCATATCCTACCACGAAGGCGCTCCTTCAGAATAGTGGGTCTCTGGGATTTACCGTGGAACGAGGATCCACCCCGGAAATTCCCAAAGAACTAGAATAGTTCTATCACTTTCCTGTTGACGTTCTCCCCTGCCCGTGCTATCATCCGTGTAAGTTATATTAATTTTAATCGTTTTATTAAAGCTCGTATGCTTCGCGTTGTTCTGGGGTGTAGTTCGGATAATACTGTTTTTATTCTATTCTCTGCTTATTATCGGCTCCATAATTACACAAAAAGCCCCAATTCTCCTCGCGAAGAAAACGAGAAACACACAGATACCCTTAATGCGTTTTATAAGGGAAGGTATGGTTGATTTAACGAACATTTTCGAAATTGGTATTTTCTTTTCCTTTATACGCCGAGGAGATAATCATGAGTATCGAATTTATTTTTCGTATCATTGGAATGCTTGTTCTAGCCATCCTTGGGGTGTATACAGGTGTATACCTGGCTGGAGCTACTGACACCCAATATTCCCGAGAATTATACGCCCTCGTATCAGGACTGGTGGGGGCTCTGATTGGTCTGATATTGACGCCGTTTGTGACCACGCGGCCTGTGCGTTCTTTGAGATCGATCCTGGCGCGGGTCTCGGCACAAACCCTCATCTCTGGGTTAATTGGTCTCGTGGTAGGGTTGATCATTGCAGCTTTACTGGCGTTCCCGCTGTCGCTTCTACCTTCGCCGTTTGGTAAGATTCTGCCATTCATTGGCGTCCTATTATTCTGCTACTTTGGCGTGGCAGTGTTTGTGATGCGACAGGCAGATCTCTTTACATTCATCCGTTTAGGGTACGGTCGAGGGAGCATAGAGGACATTCAACCCTCTCAAGTGCCGAGCCGGACCATTCTACTCGATACAAGCGTTATTATCGATGGTCGGATTGCCGATATCGCCCGGACTGGCTTCCTGGTCGGCACTTTGTTGATCCCGCGCTTTGTACTTAATGAACTGCAGTATATCGCGGACTCCTCTGATAGCCTTCGACGGCAGCGCGGCCGGCGAGGTATGGAAGTATTATCGCGCTTGCAAAAGGATACTATTGTTCCCGTCCGCATTAGTGATATCGATGTAGAAGGTGTGCGCGAAGTCGATGATAAGCTGGTTGTCCTGGCTCGCCAAATGCGTTGTCCGATATTAACGAATGATTACAACCTGAACCGCATTGCCGAACTGCAAGGGGTGGCGGTTCTTAACGTTAACGAATTGGCGAATGCGGTCAAGTTAGTGTTACTGCCAGGTGAAACGCTAGGTGTCAGGATTATCCAGGAAGGCAAAGAAGTGGGCCAGGGTGTAGGATACCTGGACGATGGTACGATGGTCGTAGTGGAAGATGGACGAGACCTGTTAAACAGAGAGGCGACTGTCTTGGTGACCAAAGTTTTACAAACCGCGGCTGGGCGGATGATCTTTGCACGGGTTGAAAAGGGAGAGTAATCAGGAGGACGTTATTAATGACCCTGCGTATCTATAATACACTCACTCGTCAAAAAGAGATCTTGGAACCGCTGCATCCTGGTCGGGTTGATATGTATGTCTGCGGTCCGACCGTTTACAGCAAAGCTCACGTGGGGCATGCCATGTCATCAGTGGTATTTGACATCATCCGCCGCTACCTGGAATACCGTGGTTACCATGTGCGCCATGTCATGAATTATACAGACGTTGACGATAAGATAATCCAGCGCGCCAATAAGGAAGGTGTCGATCCTTTTGAACTGGCTGACCGCCATATAAAAGAATACCAGAGGCACCTTGTAGATTTAAATGTGTTGCCGGCTACCATCTGCCCACGAGCTACTCAAGAAATGAGCCAGATCGTTCATATGATCCAGGAGCTGAGAGAAAAAGATTACGCCTACGAGATTGATGGCGATGTCTATTTCCGTGTCACCCGAGATCCTGAATATGGAAAACTCTCAGGTCGGCACCTTGAAGACATGCAGGCCGGTGCGCGGGTCGGCGTAGACGAGCGTAAGGAACATCCCATGGACTTTGCCCTGTGGAAAGCGGCAAAACCTGGAGAGCCGGCTTGGGGTAGCCCCTGGGGCAAGGGCCGCCCCGGCTGGCACATTGAATGCTCTGCCATGAACCTTCATCACCTGGGCGAACAAATCGATATCCACGGGGGTGGGAATGACTTGATCTTCCCACATCATGAGAACGAGATTGCACAGACCGAAAGCCTGACCGGCAAGCATTTCGCCCGGTATTGGGTCCACAACGGCATGATGCAGCTTTCAGGTGAAAAGATGTCCAAGTCCCTAGGCAACCTGGTTACGGTGGAGGATTTCTTATCCAAGCATGAAGGGGACATCTTACGCATGATGGTGCTCAATTCCAGCTACCGCAACCCACTCACCTTCAACGAAGAGGTGGTCGCTCAAGCGGAACGCGCCCTGGAGCGCCTGCGCGCCTCGCTGCGCCCGGCACTAGGAGGAGCGGTTGACAGCGCTCAGGAAACTGTAGCTGCGCTTAAACAGCAGGTTGAAACCACCCGCCAGGGATTTGAGGCCGCGATGGATGACGATTTCAACACTGCCGGAGCCCTGGGACATATCTTCGACTTGGTGCGGTCCATCAACCAGGCGCGCGACGCCGGGGTGAAAGCGACTCCCTTGGAAGAAGCCCAAAATGTGGTGCGCGAGCTGATGGAGGTTTTTGGCTTACACCCAGAGCGACCGATAACAGAGGGTAGGAAGGCAGCTCCCCTGGTTGATCTGATCATCGAGGTACGCCGCGAGATGCGGAAGCAGAAACAGTGGGAACTCTCTGACTTAATACGCCAAAGGTTAATTGATCTGGGTGTCATCCTCGAGGACGGCAAAGAAGGCACCACCTGGCGTTGGAAATAAGCAGCATGCGTGAATGGATTACAGGTCGTAACCCGGTTTATGAGGTACTGCAAGCGCGACGACGTCAGCCGTTCCGTCTGCAGGTCGCGGAGGGCGTGCAAGAAAAAGGTAGACTGGGTGATATCTTACACCTGGCTGGATTACAAAAGATATCTATCGAGCAGGTTCCCCGGTCACACCTGGATAAATTAAGCATCGGACACCAGGGCGTAGCACTGGAAGTCAGCGGTTATTCATATAGTGCCTTAGCCGACATCCTGGATTTAGCCAACCAACGCGGCGACCCCCCTTTTGTGCTCATTTTGGATATATTACAAGATCCGCAGAACCTGGGGACGTTGTTACGTACCGCCGAAGCAGTTGGCGTACATGGGGTTTTGCTACCGATACGGCATGCTGTAACGGTCACGCCAGCGGTTGTCAATGCATCCTCAGGGGCTAGTGAGCATCTTCTGATTGCCCAGGTAAACCTCGCCCAGGGTATTGATACTTTGAAAGAAGCAGGAGTATGGGTGGTCGGTTTGGATACTGACCCGCAGGCTCAAGAAGCCAGCCAGATCCGGTTGGATGGTCCATTGGCACTGGTCGTAGGGAGCGAAGGGGAAGGTATGCGCCCGTTGGTGCGCCAATCCTGCGATATCTTGATACGCTTGCCCATGCGGGGAAGGATCGGCTCGCTTAATGCCGCCGTGGCTGGCTCGATTGCCCTATATCTGGCGTTGCAGGCTCGAAAAGCAGGATGATATTATCCGGAGCGGTTGATGAGTTACGCGCAATCGCTTGCTTGGGTTTAAGGTTCTCGGAAAATCCATACGATCGAGAAAGATATGAACACATCCTCAATGCCAGCGCACGGATGATCGGTGTGCTGGAAGATAGGTCTTCCTCTGAAATACTCTCTCAATTTCAAGACAACCTGCTTCATGTTAGTCCGTTAGCAGAGCCGAAGCCGCTGTCTTTCAGGATGGTAAAGTGCTTTTAATCCAGTGTAGTGATAACCAACTCTGGGCGCTCCCAGGTGGGCTTGCAGAGGTCGGTGAAACTTTATAGGCTTTTTCGATGCAGATCATCTTCCAGAGCTTGCTCCTGGCCACCGCCTGAGGGTACCGTTTTTGTTTAAAATAGCCCAAGGTGAGTTGGCTGTTCCATACTATGATCCGGTCTGAGTCGTAGAATTAGGAGGCAAAAATGGTTCATCCACTGGTTACACAATTGCGTTTTGCACGCAGTCAGTTTATATGCTGTATGGAGGGGGTGTCAGCCGAGGATGCTGTCCGACGAATCGAACCGATGAACTGCATTAGCTGGATCATCGGTCATCTTGCCAACCAGGAGAACACCTATTGGGTGTTTTTAGCTC
>CAZPWU010000046.1:0-9574 GCA_964590325.1 uncultured Anaerolineaceae bacterium
CGATATTATCATCGTCACCTCAGAGAATGCACAGCACGCCGAGGTGGTCGAAGCCTGTGCAACGGTTGGGGTGAATGTGTGTGTCGAGAAACCCATGGCAGCCTCCCTGTCTGACGCGCTGCGTATGGTGCGTGCCTGCCAGGCTGGCGGGACGACTCTATTGGTGAATTGGCCTCTGACCTGGTCACCGGCCTCGCGCAGGCTTAAGAGGCTGATCGAGGAGGGAGTAATCGGCCGCGTCCTGGAGGTGAAGTGGCGCGCTGGGCATACCGGACCACTCGGCCCAGGGGCAGCGCATGCCGGGGTAAGCCAAATGGCTGCCCCGATGACTGGACCCGAGCGCGGCGCGACCTGGTGGCATCAAACAGCCACTGGCGGGGGAGCGATGCTGGATTACTGCTGCTACGGCGCCATGGTAGCGCGCTGGTATATCGGTGAGCAGGCCACCGCTGCGATGGGGATGAAGTGCAACCTGGACAGCCAGTGGGGCGACGCTGACGATAATGCGGCGATGTTGGTACGCTTCCCCTGCGCCATGGCACTCTTCGAGGGCTCGTGGACAACTTTCGACCACGGTGTCTCCGCTGGGCTTATCGTCTTCGGTACTACAGGCACGCTAGTCATCGATAACTACGAGGAACGAGTGCGCCTTGAGAGGGGGCATCACCAGACGACCTATTATGAAGGCGAGGCGCTACCTAAAGGTCGGGGAGATGTTGCCGAGGAGTTCATCCACCATTTAGAGACCGGTGAACCTCTGCATCCGACACTGGAGATGATGTTCAACCTGGAAGCGATGGCGATCCTGGACGCAGGGGTGCGATCGGCAGCCAGCGGTGAGGTCGAATGCGTGGATAACGCTGCATGGCATATCGGTTGACATCTATAAAGGTGAAAAAAGTAACTTGTCTTTTCGATTAGTTTCGGTAATAATGATGAATGAGGAGGGTCGCTTTCAGTGGGTGGTTTAATTGTGACGCTGACTGACTTCTCAAAGCGGTTAATATACCTTCCAATTACTATCCACAAGGAGTAAACGATGACGGCACAAATAATTGACGGAACCGCAATCGCCGAGAAAGTCCGCAACGATGTCGCTGCACAGGTGGCGGAGATGGTGGCTGCCGGGCTGCCTCGACCAGGGTTGGCGGCTGTGTTAGTCGGAGAAAACCCGGGCTCTCAAGTGTATGTGCGTATGAAGCGTAAAGCGTGCGAGAAAATCGGGATTGAGTCCTTCGGATACACCTTGCCCGCTGATATACCTCAAAAAGACCTCGAAAAACTGGTCACCGAGCTGAATGCCGATCCCAAGGTGAACGGTATCCTGGTTCAGTTGCCTCTACCCTCTGGTCTCAATGAGGAAAGGGTGTTGAATACCATCAGCCTGGAGAAAGATATCGATGGATTTCATCCTGTCAACATCGGTCGCCTGGCACAAAAGGGGCGCGAATCATTATTCGTCCCTTGCACCCCGGATGGTGTTATCTATTTACTCGACTATATTGGGGTGGAGCTCAAGGGTACGGACGCAGTGGTTTTGGGTCGTTCGAATATCGTCGGGATGCCGGTCGCTTTACTCCTGGTCAAGCGGGATGCCACAGTGACCATCTGCCACTCGCGCTCGAAGGATTTACCGTCCATAACCCGGCAAGCGGATGTGCTGATCGCGGCTGTTGGCAAGCCTGAGATGGTGCGCGGAGATTGGGTCAAGCCGGGTGCGGTGGTAATCGATGTGGGTACAAACCGCGTAGAAGATCCCAGCACGGAGAAAGGTTACAGATTGGTCGGGGATGTTGCTTTCAATGAGGTTAAGGAGGTTGCAAGCTGGATCTCGCCATCGCCAGGAGGGGTTGGACCGATGACGATCGCCATGCTCCTGCGCAATACCGTTCGAGCTGCCAAGATGGCTCAGGCAAAGAAATAACTTTGCGTAAGTGATCCCTTCTATTATAAATATAAACCTTCCCGGGAGCAGTCTTGATATCAGATAGCTTCCGGGAGGTTTTTTTAATATAAGTGAAAGTGATAGCGGATGCAGGCACCCGGCGCCTGCATCCGCTATCATTCACAACTAATTGTCAGACAATTGACATTCTACTCTTTATTTGCTAAACTACCAGATGTCAGACAATTAAGGGATCGGCTTTCAGCTATCAACAATCCTTAATCCTAAATTTCCAATGTCAACATTACTAATCCGCAATGCAGCATTATTAGTGACCATGGACGACCATCGCCGGGAGATCCCCGACGGTGGTCTTTTCATACGCGACGGCTTTATTGAGCAGGTGGGGCCCTCAGCGGGACTACCTGTAGCTGCTGACGAGGTCTTTGACTTACCTGGATACCTTGTTCTACCCGGGTTAATAAATACCCACCATCATTTTTACCAGACCCTGACACGCGCTGTTCCTGCTGCCCAAAATGTCAACCTGTTTAATTGGCTGAAGACTCTTTACCCACTCTGGACACGCCTGACACCCGAGGATATCCGCATTTCCACCCAGACAGCCCTGGCGGAGCTGGCGTTATCCGGATGCACAACCGCCGCCGATCACCTGTACCTATTCCCGAACGGTTCTCGTCTGGACGATGAGATACAGGCTGCCCAAGGGATCGGATTACGACTGCATGCCTCACGCGGTTCAATGAGCCTTGGAGAGAGCCAGGGCGGTTTACCACCGGATTCCGTGGTGGAAAATGAGAGCGCCATTTTAAAGGATTCGCAACGCCTGATCGAGATTTACCACGATCCCAATCCAGGTGCAAGGGTCCAGGTGGTGCTGGCACCCTGCTCACCGTTCAGCGTTTCGCCGGAACTGATGCGGCAGAGCGCTTCTTTGGCGCGTGAGTATGGTGTCCATTTACATACTCACCTGGCAGAGACACAGGATGAGGAGGTCTTCTGCCTGCAGAAATTCGACCGTCGCCCTGTTTCCTATATGTCTCTTCTAAACTGGGTAGGCTCGGATGTGTGGTTTGCTCATTCGGTCTATGTCAACCAGATTGAAATTGAGACATTAGCTCAGACCGGCAGCGGTGTGGCTCACTGCCCGACTTCCAATATGCGCTTGGCTTCAGGGATAGCGCCGATCATGGAGATGGTTAGGGAGGGCGTAAAGGTTGGATTAGGCGTGGATGGTTCAGCCAGCAATGACGGTTCGCACTTGCTCGGGGAAGTGCGCCAGGCAATGCTGGTAGCGCGCTTACGAGCCGGCTTGAGTGGGGCCTCTCTCTCCGGCGAAGCCGCACCACCCTTGATGACTGCTCGTCAGGCATTAGAGATCGCCACGCGCGGTGGAGCATCCATCTTGGGCAGGCCTGACCTGGGCTCGCTTGAACCTGCCAAGTGCGCTGACTTTATTGCCATTAACCTGAACCGATTAGATTATGCCGGTGCCCTTGATGATCCGGTTGCTGCAGTTGTCTTTTGCGCGCCAGTGAGGGTTGACTACACCGTCGTCGGTGGCAAGTTTGTGGTCAAGGAAGGCCAGCTTCAATCGGCAGATTTAGGGCGACTGATTGAATTGCATAACCGAGCGTCGAAAAGATTGTTAGAAGATTAGTATCTCTATGCCTGCCTCTCAGTCTTATGCGAACCTGACCCGTGGTCTGGTGGACGTTGCGATGGGACGTCAGCCAGCCGACTTGGTCATCCGCAATGGTCGTTGGGTGTGTGTCCAGTCGGGGGAGATCATTCCTTATACCGATATAGCTATCAAGGATGGTCGCATTGCTTATGTCGGGTCGGATGCCTCGCACACGATTGGGGAAAAAACACAAAATTTGGATGCTGATGGTCGTTACCTGGTTCCGGGACTGTTGGATGCCCATATGCATGTCGAATCGGGCATGGTCACCGTCACTGAGTTCGTCCGCGCGGTCATCCCTCACGGCACGACGGGGATGTTTATCGATCCCCATGAGATCGCCAATATCTTTGGGTTGAAGGGAGTACGCTTGATGGTTGACGAGGCTGCCGTTCAACCCATTCATGTTTGGGTGCAGATGCCATCGTGCGTACCTTCTGCGCCAGGGCTTGAGACACCTGGGGCTAACCTTGGTCCAGAGGAAGTCGCTGAAGCTATGACCTGGGAAGGTATCATCGGTCTGGGCGAGGTGATGAACTTCCCCGGGGTGTTTAACAGCGACGAGAAAATACACGCCGAAATGGCTGAGACCCACCTGGCACGTAAAGTAATTAGCGGTCATTATGCATCTCCTGACTTGAGCCTGCCTTTCCATGGGTATGTGGCGGGTGGTCCGGAGGATGATCACGAAGGAACTAGCCAGGAGGATGCTGTTGCACGTGTGCGCCAGGGGATGAAGGTCATGCTTCGCTGCGGCTCTGCCTGGCATGATGTAGCCACCCAGGTGCGCGCCGTCACCGAGATGGGTCTCGATTCGCGCCACTTCCTGTTATGTACCGATGACACGCATTCTGCTACGTTGGTCGGAGAAGGTCATGTAGACCGTGCTATTCGACAGGCGGTTTCTCAGGGTCTTCCACCGGTCACTGCGTTGCAAATGGCAACCATCAATACCGCCCAGCATTTCGGGGTGTCTCACGATGTCGGAATGATTGCACCGGGGCGTTTTGCCGATATTTTAATTGTCAGTGACCTACCGAAATTCTCGGTTGATCGGGTTATTGCTAAAGGAAAGGTCCTCGCGGATAGTGGACGCCTGACTGTTGATTTACCAGCTTTCTCCTATCCAAAATGGGTTACTCAATCTGTAAGGCTGGGTCATCCATTGACAACGGCTGATTTTAAATTACCTGCCCCGAATGGGACGGGGCTGACCGCCAATGTGATCGGTATCATTGAAAACCAGGCCCCAACCCGCCATTTGCGCATTGAGGTATCTGTTAATGATGGGGAGGTACATGTAGATATTGGGCGGGATATTGCCAAAGTTGCACTCGTCGAACGTCATCGCGCAACAGGTGGTGTGCAGGTCGGATTGGTGCATGGATTCGGCCTGAAAGTGCCTTGCGCGATCGGGACGACCGTTGCCCATGATTGCCACCATATGCTGGTCGTTGGTACCGACGAGTCTGATATGGCTTTTGCAGCCAACGAGCTGGCGCGTCTCGGCGGAGGGCAAATTGTCGTCCAACAGGGCAGAGTACTCGGCTTGGTGACTCTGCCAATCGCCGGATTGATGTCTAACGAACGCGCGGAATTGGTTGCTCGGAAAGCTGCGTCGGTCTTATATGGTTTCAGCGCGTGTGGCTGCACCCTGAACAATCCTAATATGCAGCTCAGCCTGCTGGCTCTTGTTGTGATCCCGGAGCTGCGGATATCCGACCTGGGCTTGATCGATGTAAACCGTTTTGGATTTATCCCGGTACTGGGAAGCGAGCCAGAGGGAAAATGAGGTTGTAATCTAGCCTTTAGTTTACAAGGGGAGAGAATAATCTGGAACATGAATAAGATGCCGCGTCAAAACACTTCACAACGACTGCATGAAACTCTGGGTCTGATCATCGCAGCCGCAAAACCGGGTGATCAGTTAAAATCCGAACCGGAATTAGCCCGGCAGCTTGGGGTGGCACGTGCCACACTTCGGGAGGCCATGCGCACTTTTGAGGCCCAGGGTTTGATTTATCGCAAACAGGGCTCGGGTACTTTCGTCACTCGTCCTACCCAGATCATTGATACCGGGCTTGAGGTCCTCGAAAGCATTGAAACCCTTGCCAGGCGCATCGGATTGCCCGTTGCTATGGGAGAGTTGCGCATAAGCCAACATCCTGCCAATAACGATGAGGCGATCGGGCTGGGTATTTTACCGGGTGCAACTGTGCTTCATCTTTCAAGAGTGATATTAGCTGAAGGGCACCCGGTAGCCTATCTTATCGACATTTTGCCGGATGATGTGCTCAGTTCAGATGACCTGGTCTCAGGTTTCACAGGTTCCGTACTGGACTTGCTGATCGGGCGGGGGACACCGGCGCTGGTATCATCCCGCACTGAGATCACCGCAGTAAATGCTTCTCCGGAGGTGGCTCGCTCTCTGGGCATCCAACGTGGTGATGTGCTGCTACATTTTACGGCTTACCTGTATGCTGAAACCAGTCGCGTGATAGACTATTCTTTCAGCTATTTCCTACCCGGTTATTTCAGATTTCATGTTGTCCGTAAAATTCATCAGTGAATAGTATATATAGGAGTCATGCATTTGAACGAGATAGGCCCGAAACAAAGGGTGTTGGGCGGGCGTACGCCCGCCCAACACCTTTTGTTTCGGTAATTTCTATGATGAGGGGACGGATAACTGATCACTATTATCTAAACGGAGGATAAAATGCGCAGTTTTTCAGGTCGTGACATCCTGTCACTCAAAGATTTTGGAAGGGATGAATACTGCCGTGTGTTCGATGTGGCCGATGAGCTAGCGCCAATTGCCAGTAATCGTCGCAATGCTGATCTGCTAAAAGATAAGACACTGATCACGGCATTCTACCAGCCCAGCACGCGCACCCGCCTGGCCCACGAGGCTGCTATGCATCGCTTGGGCGGGCATGTATTGGGGTTTTCGGATGCCAAGATGACCCGCGCGGGGGATTTTTACCAGGAGTCTATTAAGGACACGGTGCGTATGCTGGAATTCTACGGCGATGTGCTGGTTATGCGACATTTCCAGCAAGGTGCCCCGCACGAAGCTGCCAGGTGGGCCAGTATTCCAGTTATAAACGCCGGTGATGGCTGGGGTGAGCATCCAACCCAGGTCCTTACTGACCTGTATACCATCCTGAATGAAAAGGGCACCCTGGATGGTTTAAATTTCTTATTGATCGGTGATATGCGTATGCGCACGATGCACAGCATGTCTTATGCGATGACCCAATTTGATATCAATGCTTTTTATGTATCACCACCTGAGATGAGCCTGACTCCTGAATTTAAAAAGGAGTTGGTTGATCTCAACCTCAACTTTCGTGAGATTGAGCACGTCGAACAGGCGATCGCAGAGGCTGATGTCGTCTATATGGAACCCGTGGTGCAGCCTGATTACACCAAGTCACGTGATGAGCGTAAGGGTGATGTGGGTTTGACACCTGCCAATTACAAAGTGACCAAGGAGCTACTTCGCAAAGCCAAGCAAGATGCCATCGTGTTGCACTCCCTTCCGCGCATGGATGAGCTTCCGGTCGAAGTCGATGATACCCGACACGCTCGGTATTGGATTGAAGCTTTCAACGGTGTGGTAGTGCGCATGGCTCTGTTAGCATTGGTGCTGGGAGCAATGGAGTGACTTGGTTTATGCGTGGTGTGAGTGTGCCTGATATGACCAACAATGGATTAGACAATTTTCAGAAGGCCTTGAGGCACCCGAAATCCTTGAGCGTTACTTACAACTACAGGAGCGTTATAAAACGGTGGAGGATATAAAATGCAAACTGATCTTCGCGGTCGAGATTTGATCGGTGATCTCGACTTTACCAAAGAAGAGGTCGAAACGGTAATGGATGTGGCTTTTGATCTGAAACGCAAGCGTGCTTTAGATGAACCCCATCCTTATTTGCGTGATAAAGTGCTGGCTATGCTGTTTTTCTTCTCCAGCACCCGTACCCGGGGCTCATTTGAAGCTGGAATGGCTCAATTGGGTGGGCATGCTGCATTTATCGAGAGCAAGACCACCCAGATCGCCCACGGGGATACACCTAAGGAGATCGGTGAAATCTTCGGACGTTATTTCGATGGTATTGCCATACGGCATGTGGACTGGGGTGTTGGCAACGGTTACCTGAATGCTGTCGCAAAAGCATCCCACGTTCCAGTTCTCAATATGCAATGTGATATTTATCACCCCTTCCAATGTCTCGCGGACCTGATGACAATCCTTGAGAAAAAGGGTCGTGATCTACGTCATAAGAAAATGGTGGTTTCGTGGGCTTATGCTGCTTCTTACCAGAAGCCGATGTCAGTTCCTCAGAGTCTGATTCTGCAGATGCCTCGCTTTGGCTTGGATGTCGTCCTGGCCCATCCACCGGAGTTCCGCTTGATGCCGGAGATTATGGGGCAAGCTAGGGAACAGGCACTGAAGTTCGGCACCAGTTTTGAGGTTGTCGATGATATGGGGGCTGCCTTCAAAGACGCTGATATCGTTTATGCTAAATCCTGGGGCGCGATGGTGCATACACCTGATCCTGATGAAGGCGCTAGGATCATCAAGAGGTATTCCCACTGGATCACCGACGATTCCAAGATGGCATTGGCAAAGCCTGATGCCATCTATATGCACCCGCTACCGGCTGACCGAAATATCGAGGTCACCGATGGTGTGATGGATGGACCGCAGTCCGTGGTCTACGATGAAGCGGAAAACCGCTTGCATGTGCAGAAAGCAGTGATGGCACTGGTGATGAGATAAGGAGTATCCCATGAGTGAAAATACAAAAAAAGTCGCTGTCGTTGCAATCGGCGGCAACTCACTGATCAAAGATAAACAACACCAAACTGTTGAAGACCAGTACATGGCTGCTAAAGAAACCACTTGCCACATCGCCGATATGATTGAAGCCGGTTGGGAGGTGGCAATGGGTCACGGCAATGGACCCCAGGTCGGATTCATCCTGCGCCGTTCGGAAATTGCCCACCGCGTGGAAGGGATGCATGAAATCCCGTTGGATGTGTGTGGCGCTGACAGCCAGGGTGCTATCGGTTATGCCTTACAGCAAAATCTACAGAACGAGCTTTACATGCGGGGAATTAGGAAAAACGTTGCTACTGTCATCACCCAGGTTCTGGTTGATCGCAATGATCCGGCCTTCGAGCATCCATCCAAGCCCATAGGGGGGTTTATGGATGAAGCGGAGGCTAAAAGACGTCAGACGGATCTCAGCTGGAGTGTGGTCGAAGATGCCGGGCGCGGCTGGCGGCGTGTCGTCGCCTCCCCGCTTCCAAAGGAGGTGGTCGAATTAGATACAGTCCAGGCGTTGATTAACGCTGGTGTGGTGGTTATCACAGTTGGAGGGGGTGGAATACCGGTGGTTGACGTTGGTGGAGGGGAATATCGCGGGGTCGCGGCAGTGATCGATAAAGATTACGCCAGCAGTCTCTTGGCCCGGAATATTAAAGCCGATCTCTTTCTCATATCCACTGCTGTTGAAAAGGTAGCTCTCAACTATGGTAAGCCCGATCAAAAGTGGATAGATTGCATAACACTGGAAGAAGCCAGGCAGTACCTGGCTGAAGGGATACACTTCGCCAAAGGATCGATGGCTCCAAAGATTCAAGCCATCATCTGGTACCTGGAAGCCGGTGGGAAACAAGCCATCATCACTAATCACGAAAATATCGGTAGAGCTTTAAGAGGAGAAACTGGCACATGTCTCGTAAGATAGGGTAAAATATAGCTTGCGCAGGTTTTCCCCGGCTGGGGCCGGATGATCGAGAGCCGTGAGGTAAACTTCGCAATGCCAGTAGCTCCGTGTCATTTTGCCGTAAAAATCAGGATCCATAACAATAGATGGTGGTTTTTTGGATGTATTCTCAGAGGGATTGCAATAATGACTCCACTGCAAAAACGACCGGATAATCCTTGTCTGAATTACACCCTCCTCAAA
>CAZPWU010000047.1:0-9372 GCA_964590325.1 uncultured Anaerolineaceae bacterium
CGGCGCGGGCATTTGGCCGCGCAGGATTAGCCGACTCAGGCTACCACCTGGTCGCTCCCGTTTCCGCCGGTCAAGCGTTAGCTGATACGCTAAAACTGAACTATATAACCCTCGACCAGCCTTATGACTGTCCGATGACGAACCAGGTAGAAACTTGCTCTCCTAAAGACTTTAAACCACCCGGTTTTTTATAACCCTTATAAACCATGAACAGTAATCCGCCATCACCCGCTGTATACACCATCATCCTACTTCGCCACGGGGAATCCATAGGCAATGCCGACGGCTTCATCCAGGGTCAGGCTGATTTCCCATTGACCGAATTGGGCCGCCAACAGGCACAGGTCCTCGCCGCTCGCTGGCTGGAAGAGGGCGTGACTTTTGACCACGTCATCTCGAGCACACTCATCCGGGCGCGTGAAACAGCGGAAATCATCACCTCAGCCCTCAACATACCTGTAGAATATGATCCGATATGGAAGGAACGTAGTTTCGGTCAGTTGGAAGGTATGCGCGATGAGGATGTCGAACTGACCGATCCAGGGGTTGATTTCTGGCATCCCTATCACACAATCGGTAAAACCGGTGAGAGTATGGTGGACCTGTATATAAGGGCAAACCAGGCTGTACAGAACCTGCTTCGCCGTCCTATTGGTCGCTACCTGGTTGTTTCCCATGGGGCGATCCTCAACATGGTGCTCTTCTCCATCCTGGGGCTCTCGCCTCAAGGCCGGATTCACAGCCCGGGTTTTCGTTTTCAGAATACCTCATTTGCGACCCTTACCTACATTCCTGACCAGCGCGTCTGGATGGTATTAGGGCTTAACGACCACGCTCACTGGATCGAAGAAAAGGCTCAGGAAACATAGGTAACTTGGAAACAGAAATCAGGGTTTAGGAATAGAGTAAAAGACTTGAGAATAGAGGGTAGTCAAAGGGATTGATAATGGATCCGGGTGATAAACCCAGGCTGAGTGTATTAGTGTTCGGTGCAGGTGCCATTGGCACATATGTCGGAGGAAGCCTGGCCTTGCGCGGAGAAAAAGTTGTCTTCCTCGAGCGCCCGGAAGTCGCTGCTGAGTTGCGTGAACGCGGCCTGCGTCTAAACCTGAACGGCACGGAGCTATATATCCCAAATCCCAATGTCGTGGCAGCCCTGAATGAAGCGCTTTCAGAAGGGTCGTTCGACTTTGCCATCTTCGGTCTTAAATCCTATGACACACACTCCGTCACGGAGAGCCTCGCTCCTTATGCCGTTAACATCCCACCCTTATTATGCCTGCAAAATGGTGTCGATAATGAACCAATGCTGGAGGCTGTTCTCGGTCCGAGTAAAGTCATCCCTGGGACGGTGACCAGCGCTATTGGACGGCGTGCAGCGGGGGATATTGTGGTGGAACGTCAGCGTGGGGTGGGTGTTAGCGCAGGTCACCCTGCATCTACTCTTATCCTCGCCGCGTTGAATGCTGCTCATATCTGGGCGCGACCTTACCAGCGACCTGCAGATATGAAATGGTCGAAAATGCTGACCAACCTGCTGGCAAATGCTACTTCAGCGATTTTGGATATGCCACCGGTGGAAATCTTCGCCCATCCAGGATTATGTAAGCTAGAAATTGCGCAGCTGCGTGAAGCCCTGCGGGTGATGTCAACCCAGAGGATCCATGTCGTTGATCTTCCAGGAACACCCGTGCGCGCCCTGGCTTTCGCTGTGCGTGCGCTGCCATTCAGCCTTGTCCGCCCAATACTCCAGCGTGGCGCTGGTCATGGGCGAGGCAAGAAAATGCCCTCTTTCCACATCGATCTACACAGTGGACGCGGTCAAACTGAGGTAGCTTATCTGAACGGTGCGGTGGTTCGCTACGGTGAACAGTTGGGTATCCCAATCCCGGTTAACCGACTGCTAAACGATGTGCTGCAAGGACTTGCGGCTGGGAAATTAACCCTCGATACCTTCTCTCATCAACCCGAAAAACTATTGGAGCTCATTCCACCACCCCATAAAACTGCGACAGTGGGCTAACCGGGTCATCGCTCCAGGTATGAGCATCCAGCAAGTGTTGGCGCGCTTCCTGTAAGAGCTCAATGTGGTTGGCATGAATGGTGAACAATGGCTGCCCCTTTTCTAACCGGTCTCCCACCTTATGGTGTACGACAACACCGACGCTATAGTCGACCGGGTCGCTTTTCCGGCTGCGTCCAGATCCCAATAAAACCGCCGTCTCGCCGACGATACGGGCATGGATTCTACTCAGGTAACCTGATCGTGGGGCTGGTACTACCTCGATAAGACGTGCAACCGGCAGCCTGGATGGCTCGTCAATATAAGCCACATCCCCACCTTGAGTTATCACCAGGGTGCGGAATTTAGCCCAGGCCTGACCTGAACTTAACGCTTTTTTAGCCATTCTTCGTCCGGCCTCTAGATCATCAGCAAATCCTGTTGACGCCAGCATCTGAGCAGCTACCGTCAGGCAATGCTCGCGGAAATCGGCTGGACCACCATTATGCAGGGTATCAATAGCCTCGCGTAGCTCAAGGGCATTACCCACCGCGCACCCAAGCGGTTGGTTCATATCAGACAGCAAAGCAACGGCTTTACGACCTGCCAACCCGGCTATGGAAACCATCAATTTGGCCAGCTCCTGAGCTTTCTCCACCGTCGGCATGAACGATCCCAACCCAATTTTAACGTCCAGAACGATCACCTGTGCTCCTGCAGCGATTTTCTTACTCATCACCGAGGAAGCGATAAGAGGAATAGACTGGATAGTGCCTGTCACATCGCGCAGGGCATAAAGCTTCCCATCGGCAGGAGCCAGGTCAGCGGTCTGACCGGTGAGGACTAATCCGATCGTACGAAGCTGGTCTAAAAATTCCTGGGTTGTCAGGTTGACCCGGTAACCGGGGATTGATTCCATCTTATCCAGGGTACCCCCGCTGAAACCCAAGCCATGCCCCGACATTTTGCCTACTGGTAAACCGCAGGCAGCCACGACAGGTTCCACAACCAGGGTCGTTTTATCACCGACTCCCCCTGTGGAGTGCTTATCCACTGCAATCGGGACAACAGATGAAAGGTCCAGGACCTCACCGGAATGAGCCATCGCCAGCGTCAGGTCGGTGGTCTCGCGGGCTGTCATCCCGTTGAGCATCACAGCCATTGCCCACGCGGACGCCTGGTAGTCGGGGATCTCACCGCTAACGTAACCCTTAATAAAAGATTCAATCTCTTCACGAGACAATTCTTGGTGGTCACGTTTCTTAATGATGATGTCTACGGCACGCATTCCAATCTCCGTCATCGTAAGTATAGTTAAATTATAACCCCGCCTGTAAATTTATAGGGTCTCTGGGATTTACCGTGGAAAGGGTCTATTCATCTGCAAAACCGCTTGACATTGTCTAATAACCCATGTATTCTAAAGCAGGAGAAAAATATGACCGACGAAACCCCTAAAAAGCCCTATACGTTGGATGAAAGTGAAAAAGTATCCCTGGTAATGGCTTATACCCCGACCTCCCTTGTTCGGGCAGAATTGGTGTCCAAGCAAGCGGTGCGGGTGAGCACCTGGTTTCGCACCGTAGGTGCCCCAGAATACATACGCTTATACAATGCCCAGGTTTTACTCACGGCGGGACCTGGTCCACTGCAATCCCTCTCATTTGCGGAGTATGTTATACCTACATCGCAAGTGACGGCATTCCATTTAGCTCCTCCCGCTAAGGACTCTCTCGATTACGATCCCAGTGAGCCAAATCGCAAAATGGAACCGACCACGGTGATCGTAGGCTCATTTCGTTTAAATGGATTTATCCGCATGTCTATACAATCCAACATCAGTAAGCACATGGAACTTTCACACGAGACTTATACCTCGGTCTATGATGTTGAGATTGCCAATCCTGGAATAGCCGCGATGGGGATTATCCGCGTCCCCTTCGTACTGGTACGTTCAAACCTGGTCTGTTACGCCCATCGAGGATAAATAAAGTAGCCCTTACGCAGTTCGCAAAGGAACTACCGAAAATATGGGTGTTGGAGGGGTGTACGCCTCTGCACACACCTTTTTCCCCTCTTTTCCCTTGAAGTTGAACAGCTACAATAACTTAAAAAATTGACGTATCAGGAAAATAGGGGTAACGAATCCGGTTTTTGCATTTATAATAAGAGTTGTATTTACCTCCATTTTCCTGCATTTTTGTTTAATTTTTACGAACAGGAAAAATATACGGATAAAAAGGATGTCCCTGGCATATCTGCCGATTTTTTCGTCAGAGGTGCTTGAGTCCTCCTTTTACCGGTACTTGGCTCAGTTATTTATGGGACTGATAGACGCCTTATCAAGGAGGGGAGGGTGAATAAAGAATACTTCTCTCTCGATATTGAGGTTCTTCGAGCCAGGCTAATTGAGCTTGAAAAAAACACTACGAATTCAGTGCAGCTTAGAAAAGCTGTGCTGGAAACCTGTTCTGATTTAATGTCTTTACTCAAGCAAATGCAGAGCATTGGGCTGAATACATCAACCGACCAGTCGAGTGCCACCTCGGAGAGGGCGGATTCAACTACAGAGGCAATGAAAGCATTGGAGAGCTCACAGCGGGAGATCATGCTGGCAGAGATTGTCGCAGAACATCGCACCCGACAGCTGAGTGCTCTTCACACTGCTACCGCGGCTTTGCTCAGCACCCTTGATCTTGAATCCCTCCTCGGCCAGATCCTGGACGCTGCCATCGTTGCCATTCCAGCCGCCGAAAAAGGCATGCTGCACCTGATCGCCCCAGATACCGGCGAGCTGGAAATGCGCGCCAGCATCGGTTACACGGATAACCGCATCCAAAAATTCAGCGTCCCGGGCAGTAAGGGTTATATTGCCACGGCTGTTCACGAACGGCGTCCGATTCTCATCGATGACTTTGACAAGGACCCATCCCTTCGCCATGAAGGTAAAATCCCTGAAACACGCTCCATCCGATCTGCCATCGTCGCCCCCTTAATCTTGAAAGATGAAGTCCTCGGCGCACTATCGTTGGATTCTGCTTCCCCGTCGGCTTTCACCGATATGGACCTCCAACTGCTGACAAGCTTTGCGGTTACTGCAACCGAAGCGATCCGCAATGCCCAACTTCACGCCGAGGTCCAAAAACAGGCCATCACCGATTCGCTGACGGGGTTGTACAACCGGCGCGGTTTCACTGAATTGGGACGTCGTGAAGTCGAACGCGCCCTACGATTCCGTCACCCGCTCTCGGCAATCATGATCGATATTGACTTTTTCAAGGTCGTCAACGATACTTATGGGCATAACATCGGCGACCTGGTGCTGCGCGCAATCGCCACTCGCTGTAACAGCAATGTCCGCACCGTCGATATTTTAGGACGTTTTGGGGGAGATGAATTTATACTGC
This sequence comes from uncultured Anaerolineaceae bacterium, assembly GCA_964590325.1. Taxonomy (GTDB): domain Bacteria; phylum Chloroflexota; class Anaerolineae; order Anaerolineales; family UBA4823; genus CAZPWU01. The sequence goes on from CAZPWU010000047.1 coordinate 5,410, forward strand.
TCCTGCCTGAGACCGATATGTTCACTGCCGCGGGTGTGGCTGAACGCCTCCGCCTACGGGTGGAGGATACGCCAGTATTAACCGAAAATTACAAAATTCCGATCACGATCAGCCTGGGTGTAGCCAAGCTGGCAGGGGAACCGAGCGACCTGGATTCTTTGCTGAACCGGGCTGACGCAGCCATGTACACAGCTAAACAGTCCGGCCGTAACCGGGTCGAGGTCGGATAAATTAATAATCCCCTGTAGTGGACCCCAAGGGTGGGGAAGGGGCTGGGGGATAGGGGTGTCCGCCCTCCAACCCAAGGATAATGGGGGAAAAGCCAGGGTTAGGGGCTTCAAGGACATTCAAGACATGAGATATTCCTTGGCTTTAATCCAGACGTCATCAAACATCGCTTCGGTAAGCCGACCCGTCTGGGTGTTCTGGCGGCTTGGGTGGTAAGATGCCACCAGCCAGGGCAAACCTTCTCCTAACCGGTAGCTTGCGCCATGCTTGAAATCCTTCGGGGTTGTAGGAAGCCCGGTCATCGGAGCTGACGCAGGTTTATCCATCGATTGGTAAAGGCGTATTACATTGTCAAACGCCACTCGCCCCAGGGCAACCACGCAATGGATGCACTTCAACAAGCTAATTTCTTGTTCCAAGTAGAGTAAACAGTTGTTAATCTCACTCGGGCTCGGTTTATTACCCGGGGGTGCGCAGCGGCATACCGCAGAAATAAACATATCATGTAAAGCCAGCCCATCATCCCGGTCGAGTGAAGTGGGTTGATTGGCAAATCCTGCCCGGTGGAGAGCACGGTAGAGGAAGACACCCGAGCTATCGCCAGTGAACATCCGCCCGGTACGGTTGGACCCGTGGGCTCCTGGAGCCAACCCGACCACCAACACCCGTGCCTGCAAATCACCAAACCCCGGCACCGGCTTACCCCAGTAAACCCAATCCATGTAGGCATGCTTCTTTATACGAGCGACTTGCTCACGGTAAGCAACCAGGCGCGGGCATTTTCGACATGCCACGATCGTATCAACCAGATCCATCCAAAGTTCCGACAATCACTACCTCATAAAATCAACATCGCATCGCCGAATGAATAATAGCGATAACCCTCCTGCTTGGCGACCTCGTAGGCGTGGAGGATACGGTCACGGCCCGCGAATGCGCTCACCAGCATGATCAGGGTGGAACGCGGCAGGTGGAAATTCGTGACCAGCGCATCCACTGTCCGAAAAATATAGCCAGGCAGGATGTACAGGTCTGTCGGGCCTTCAAAAGAGCCTACCAGCTCATCATGCGCGGCGAAGCGCGCTGCACTCTCCAAAGTCCGCACGCTGGTGGTGCCGACCGCCACAATCCGCTTGCCCTGGCGGTGAGCGCTATTGATAGCAACCGCTGCCTCAGGCGTTACCTGGCACCATTCAGTGTGTATCGGGTGTTCTTGGGGATGCTCCTCGATCACCGGGGCAAAGGTATCCAGACCAACGTGCAAGGTCAGCGTGGCAAACCGGAAACCCTGGCATTTCAGACTCTCGATCAATTGAGGGGTGAAGTGCAGCCCAGCCGTCGGTGCCGCTGCTGATCCGGGGCTGCGTGCATAGACCGTCTGGTAGCGTTCAGGGTCAGCCAGCGGGGTATGGATATATGGGGGTAAAGGGACATTTCCAATACGATCTAAAAGCGGCTCAATCGGCTCGAGGAATCGGACCAGGCGGCGTGCACCATCTAACACGTATACAATCTCAGCCTGCGGCCCGGCTTCGACCTGCAAACGTCTGCCGGCTGTCAACCTCTTACCCCTCACCAGGGTTTCCCACAGCCCATCTTCCTGGCATTTTAAAAGCAGCAACTCAACTCGGCCCTCGCTGGGGATTTTATGAGCATATACTCTTGCCGGGATGACCCGTGTCTCGTTAATGACAAAGATATCCCCGGGGGTCAGGAAGTGGCCTATCTCGCGGAAAACCGCGTGCTGCAGCTCACCGGTCACCCGATCCATCACCAGCAGGCGTGCAGAATCACGCGGCTCAATCGGTGTTTGAGCGATAAATTCAACAGGCAGGTGATAGTCGAAGTCGGAAGTTTTCATGTTCCGAAGTAAACCGGGAAAAGGATATGCGTGAGGGCGTATGCCCTCACGCATATCCTTTTCCCGGTAATCTCTACTAGCGCCTCCAACAGCGGATGATGATATTAAGCAGGATCGTTAATATGAGCGAGAGCAAGATGGAGGTACCCAGAGGGAAAAAGATAGTCGTGTTGCCGCGCACAATGCGGATATCTCCAGGTAAGCGACCCAGGGGCATACCAAAACGGCCTGTAAGATAGAGTAAACCACCGACCACCAGAAATATTAAACCGATGATGATCAATACACGGGCGACAGGTAGCATATGATTAAAATAAATGCGGTTGGGTATCGTTGTTATAGGGCAGGTTCAGGTGCTCATAAGCCAGCCGGGTGGCCACACGCCCTTGTGAGGTGCGCTCGAGAAAACCCAACTGGAGCAGGTACGGTTCTACCACATCCATGACTGTATCGGGTTCCTCGCTAATCGACGCGGCGATGGTGCTCAACCCCACCGGACCGCCATTGTATTTTTCGATGATCGTCAGCAGCACACGGCGGTCCATTTCATCCAACCCGAGTGGGTCTACATTCAGCAAGTCAAGAGCCTGGCGAGCGATGTGGCGGTTGATCACCCCATCGGCGCGCACCTGGGCATAATCCCGTACCCGACGCAGCAATCGCAAGGCCACCCTGGGAGTACCGCGCCCCCGCTGAGCAATTTCATCCACGCCTTCAGGGTCCACCTTTAAGTTTAATACCCTGCCCGCCCGGCTGACGATCTTGCACATGGCTTCAATATCATAGAAGTCCAGCCGGTAAACCGCCCCGAAGCGGGCCCGTAGAGGTGCTGTGAGCAACGCCAGGCGCGTGGTCGCTCCGACCACCGTGAAATGCGGCAGCTTCAGGCGAATGGAGCGCGCCGAAGGGCCTTTGCCGATGATGATATCCAGGGCATAATCTTCCATGGCAGGATAAAGCATTTCTTCAACAGTCCGACCCAGTCGATGCACCTCGTCGATGAAGAAAATGTCGCGGGCGTGTAAGTTGGTGAGGAGTGCTGCCAGGTCACCCGTCTTTTCCATGGCTGGACCCGAGGTCACTTTGATATTTACATTCATCTCGTTCGCCAAAACATGGGCCAGAGTCGTTTTACCCAACCCGGGAGGCCCGTAAAAGAGCACGTGATCCAGCGGGTCAGCGCGCTGGCGGGCGGCTGCGATCAGGATAGCCAGGTTCTCTTTAATCCTGTCCTGCCCGATCAGGTCAGCCAGCAAACGTGGTCGCAGGGATTGGTCCAGGTGGTCGTCGGGTTGGGGTGTGGGGTTTACCAGGCGGCTAGGTGGTTCATTCATGTCAGTGATTATAACCGCATAACTGCCCAGACTAAAGCCTGTGTCATTGGGAATTGCCGTGGTGGATGCCTTTACCACGCAAACTCCCTAAGACCCTAAAGCCTTTATCGTAGAAGTCACCGATGAAGGTGTATGCTGGGTATTTAAAGAACCTCTAACAAAATAATAACATTCATTATATTTTATTCTTACGTTTTGGGTTTAATATTTTAGCAACAATAGGCAGTTAGCTGAACCATTAAATATAATCCAATTCCAATATAGATTATTACCCACAGGAGGTAGATTCTATGAACTCAATAATCAGGCACGACCCATTTAACGAAATGATGGCTCTACGCAGTAGAATGGACCGCCTGTTTGATGACTTCTTTGGCAGTTCATTGGTCGACCGTCACCCAGATTGGAACCTGGCCCTGGATGTGGCTGAAAATCAGGAAGAGTTTTTAGTAAAGGCCGCCATTCCGGGCATCAAACCTGATGATCTGGAAATAACATTCTCTGATAACACACTGACCATCAAGGGAGAGGTGAAGGTAG
>CAZPWU010000048.1:0-9350 GCA_964590325.1 uncultured Anaerolineaceae bacterium
GCTAAAGCGGATCTCTGGTCCACCCCCATGTACTTCAGCGCGCCTCGAGCCGTTGACCCGCTGGCTGCTGTCGAGGTGAAGATGGGTCTCGAACCTGCCGCTGAGGCTTTTCCATTGGACAACACAACCGGTCTGTGGGGGAACAACCAGCTCCACATTACCAGATACGGTGTCAAAATGATAAGGTCCGCTGCCCAAGGGTGTTTGAAGCCAGATCGCACCACTGACCGTCGAGCCGTTCGCAGAGGGCATGTCAGACTCGCTCAGCCTGATCGCACCGGAGACGGTTTTTAACCGAGCAGGGCCAGAAAGCCGCTCACCGGAAATCTCTCCGCTTACGGTGCTCGCCTGCAGTTCTCCGTTGAGCTCTTGGATAGTCAATGGGCCGCTGACCATCGAAAATTTAAAATCGCCCTCCAAGCCCCGGATAGAAGCTGAGCTGCTGACGCAGTCAACCTTCAATGAGCAGCGGCGCGGCATCCGTACAGTGTAATCTACCTTACAGGGCTTTGACCAGTTAAACAGCATCCAGGCCTTGTCGGAGAAACGCGTCGTCACCGATACGCTTCCATCCTCGGCCTGGGACATTTCTACAACCGTGCGCTCCGCGTCACCGGAGTCCAGATGCTTGACAGCGGTCACAGCGAGGAGGCCATCTTCGCCAGGCTGTATATCGACCGATCCGCGGATATTGTTAAGCTTCAGGCGCGCCGGTGCCGGCACCGTAAAAGAACGTTCTGTAATCTCTTGGGACATAGTAAGCTGCCTTATTCGATGAATATTTCGACGTGCTCGCCATCTTCCTCGTCGATCACGTCGACAATTTTGCCCATATCACCTGACTTGGCGGCCTCAATAAACTGCGAGATGTCAATGCCCGCCAGCTCAGGGGCATATTGAGCGCCGATCTTCATCCCGGCATCCATCAGGCTGAGGGGAAGGTTGACGCTGACCTTGGCCTTACCGGTAGCCATATCGGTCACGCGCACACGCAGCCAGCCTTTACTCGGGCGCCCCGAAGTATTAGAGACGGGCTTCCCTTCTTTCCGGCTCTCGCGCAGTGCCGATAAGAGCTTGGCACCTTCTTCGGCGGTAATTTTTCCTTCCTGGATCATCTTGAGGATCCTCATCCGTTCATCCGTGGTTACCATGACATCATCCTCCTTAATCTCATCCAATATACACTTCGACCCGCTCACCGTCACCTTCATCCACCTCAACGTAGAAAGGTGCCTCGGGCGAGGTTTTCTCCAACACCATAATGACTTCATCCATATTGCTCACTTCCTCTAACCCCGGTATCCTTTGCCTGAAGGTCTTGGCAAACCAGGCACCCAACCGGATGGGCAGAGGAAAACTGATGGCGATATTTTCCGGGCGCGAGCCCGGTCTCTGGTGGATGCGGACGTGCAGCCATCGGGCAGTGCGGCTGCTCCACGCCAGTGCAATGATGGCAACACCCAGCAGGAAGGGGAACCAGGAACAAACAAACCAAAAACCGAAACCGGTGGACTGCCAGACCGAATACATCAGCAACCCGCCTAAGATGGTAATGGCCACCCCAATCCACAATGGGATCTGCCACCAGCCGCGCCATTTTTCAATGCGCGGATTATATTGGGGTAGCGGAAAAGCTTCGGGTAAATCCTTTGGCTCAGGCGCCCCATCAGGTTGGGATGACGGACTTTCCGGCTCTTTCACTGCCCCGACCTGAGGTGCGGCACGCTCAGTTCTCGCTCCCATGGATTCGTCCCGGGGTCGCTCCTGGGGAACAAGGCTGCTGGCGCCTTCAGGGATGACTTCCGAAACCTGAGCGACTGGCGTAAGTGTAGGGGCCCCCTGAAGCTTATCATGCACGGCCTCTTCGGAGGTACCTTGCAGCGCCTGGAGCAGCTTGATGCCCTCCGCGGCGGTTATTTGCCCCTTATCAATCATTTCCAGGATCTGGAGGTGTTCATTTTCAGCAGGCATCGCCAACCTCACTCTTTCCCACCCTCTAATGCCGCCAGCAACTGCTCGGCCTCTTCGAGAGTGATTTTCTTTTCTTCCAACATGCGCAGGATCGCCAGGCGCTCCTCGTCGCTGACGGGTTCACCCGGAGGTTCAGGTGGCTTGGAAGCTGACCAATCGTAACTCCAAGCGCGCTTTTCGTGGGCATGGGCATGGCGCTCTGCAGCCCGGGCTCTTTGCTCGGCACGGTGCTGGGCGGCTGCCATCTTGCGCTCAAGCCTCTCCTGGGCACGATGCAGCCTCTCCTGGGCGCGCGCTGAGGCTCTTTCGCTGGCTTCACGGGCGCGCTGTGATATGCGCTCAGCATCTTCCGGCGAAAGCCCCATCGCTCCGAATGACGTGGACAGGTTGCCAAGCTTCTCCTCTAATTGGCGCCCGAGTAACTCCATCTGGGCTTCGATCTGTTGAGAGAACTGCTGGCTGAATGTCTCAGCCATATTTTCAAATTCAGCGCCGAAATCGGCCCCAAAGTCCCGGGGCATCTCCCACTCAGGTGCCTGGCTCGCTAACAAGATATTGCCACTGGCGGAAAGCGTCATCTCGGCATCGCCGTCGCCGATCGTCAAATCGTAAGGCGCGTTTTTAACTTGCGAGGTATCCACATCCTTGAACTGTACGGCGATATTCGCAGCCTCGAGAAAATGCACCTTGATGCTGGTATCTTCAGGCAAGCGGCACAGGAGGTTCCCATCAGTAGTAAAATCGTACTTCTGTCCTGGCAGCGGATCCAGGCGCAGGGTGGCATTGCCCTGCACCTTTGCCGATGAATCGCCTTCGACATCACCCAGGCTCAAATTGCCGTGGATGGCACCGTCCACGACAAACGCCCCCTCCACGTCGCGTACTGTGGCATTCCCATCCACGGTGTTAATATTAAAATCGCCGGTAATGTGCTTGGCTGACAATTCACCATTCACCCGGTTAATACGAGTAGGCCCGACATTGCGCAGGGTGAGATTTCCGTCGACCACCTGTATCGACAACTCGCCTTCCAACCCCTTGAAAGCCGCGTTCCCGCGTACTGCATCCACCTTTAATACCGCTTCACGCGGCACCCGCACGGAACAATTGCTAAGACACCGCACATAAACCATGTCGTCGCGTTGTTCCAGGGTCAGGTCGTCCGTCGAATCCGTTTTAGCGACGACTTCCAGCTCATCTGCTCCTTTTAATGACAGATCACCCTGAACTTCGAGCACTACCTGGGGCGTTTCACTTGTGGTCGTAAATTGTTTCTCCATGGCTATACCTCACTTTCCTGCAGAAGGCGCATGGCCTCCTCAGCACTAATCCGACCTTCATCCAGGTCTTCCAGGATCTTCTGTCGCCTCTCATCCGTGATCCCGCCCGGCTCTTCAACACCCGGTTCATATCCCAAGGCCCGGATGACCTCGTGCAGCCGGTTGCGAATAGTGGGGTATGATAGGTCGAGTTCATCCTCCATGCGAGTAATTTTGCCCTCACAGCGGATGAAAGTTTCGACGAACGCCAGCTGATCGGCGGAGAGCTGCGAAAATGGACCGCCAGTGAAACGGCCCTCGATGGTTGAGTCGCAGTTAGAACAGTAGATGCGGGTGACCGTGACCTCCCCGCCACACAACGGACATTTAGTTGGAATTTTGTTCATTAGAAATCCTTTCTTGCTGACAATTACCTCAGGGGCTTTCCCCTCAAGCCCCGCTGCCTTTCCGGGTTCTAAAACCATCCTATCATGATCAATTATCTTATACAAGATTATTTATTCTGATAATATTTTATCAAATAATTCAAAAATGTCAATAGTATATTTGTAATTTCGTAAGTAAATATTGATAAATTCAAACTCCGGTATTCAAGACAAAGTGGCATAGCCAAAAAAACAGGGGTTTACAGGAGCTCGGCTCCCGTAAATCCCTGTTTTTGGGGTGCTTTTCCTACCCTTTGCTTTCGGCCTTGGAACTGGCTAAAGCCAGGAATACATCTTCGAGGGTGGGCTCCACCTGCTCCATATGTACGCTTTTGACTCCCGCCTGCCGTAGCGCTGACTGGATGGCCTGCACATCGGCCTTAGGTGGCGTGATCGCGCGCAGGTGGTCGCCGGTTAAACCGGCCCGCAGCACGCACGGACAACCCTCCAAGGCTGCCAATGCCAGCAGCAGCAACGCCGCGTGTTGCGCCCCAATGAACACATCCCAGGCCACACCCGGTAGCGTCTTATCCTTTAAAACCGAGGGCGTCTCCATCGCCAGCAGCTTTCCATCCCGCATGATGCCTACCCGGCCACAATATTCTGCTTCATCCATGTAATGTGTGGTAACCAGGGCTGTAACACCCTGCGCCACCAGCTCGTAGATCAGGTCCCAAAAGGCACGCCGGGCAGTCGGGTCCACACCGCTGGTCGGCTCATCCAGGAACAGCAACCGCGGGCGGTGGGCGATGGCTGTGCCCAACGCCAACCGCTGCCGCCAGCCGGTCGAGAGGGCGCTGACCCTCTCCCGTTCCAGGCCGCGCAACCCGACCAGGTCAAGCACTTCATCAAGGCGAGCACGCTCACCCACCCCATAGACACCGGCATAAAAAGCCAGATTTTCATCTACTGTCAGCTCGTGGTAAAGGGCAAATTTCTGCGACATGTACCCGACGCGTGCCCGCACCTGTTCGGCCTGGCGTACCACGTCATACCCCAGCACCTTCGCCTCTCCTTCCGAAGGACGCAGCAGTCCCAGCAGCATGCGGATGGTCGTGGTCTTGCCTGAGCCGTTTGGGCCCAGGTAGCCGACCACCTCACCGGCCTGTATAGTAAAGGAAACGTGGTCCACCGCGGTGAAATCTCCAAAGCGCCGCGTCAGTCTGTGGGCGACGATCACTTCATCAGCCATCAGTCCTGGCCCTCCAACAGCGAAATAAAAACATCCTCAAGTTGGGGCTGGATAGGACGCAGCAGATCAACCCGGCCTCCCTGGGCCTGTATCTCTCTACCCAGGCGTCTCAGCACTGCCTTTTCCATCCCTTCTCGCACCCGCAGGTGCAGTCGGTCCCCGAACATCTGCACGTCCTCTACCTCCTGGTCAGCTTTAACCAAGCTGCGCAGCGTGGCTAGGGGATAACCGCGCAGTTCCAGGATGCGCCCATCCAGGTGCGAGCGCAGTTCATCGGGTGAACCTTCGATGAGCATGTCGCCCTTGCGCATAAAACCGACCCGGTTGCAGCGCACTGCTTCATCCATATAAGGGGTGCTGACCAGTACGGCCACACCTTCCTCGACTACCAGGCGGATGATCAACTGCCAGAAATCCTGGCGGGTGACCGGATCGACACCGGTGGTCGGTTCGTCGAGCAGGAGCACTTTCGGGCGATGCACCAGCGCCGCCGCCAGGCCTAATTTTTGCCTCATCCCCCCAGACAGAAATCCTGCTCTCCGGTTAATAAAATCTGCCAACCCTACGAAAGAAAGGATGTCCAGGCAACGCGGTCGCCATTCAGAAACCGACAGGCCGCGCACCTCAGCAAAAAAGCGCAGATTCTCCAGGACGGTCAGCTCTTCATAGAGCGAAAACCGCTGTGCCAGATAACCGATCTGAGAGCGCGCCTGCTCGGTATGTTTAAGGAGGTCATATCCGGCGATGTGGATCGAGGGATGTGCACCGGGATCCGTCCCACCCTTACCGATCTCACTGGGGTGGAGCGCCCCGCACAACATGCGGATGGTGGTGGTCTTACCCGCCCCATCTGGCCCGACCAGGCCGTAAATTTCACCGGCTGCCACGCTCAGGCTCAGGTCATTGACGGCCCGGGTGTCGCCGAAGGTTTTATGGAGATGAAAAGCTTCAATTAATTTAACAGTATCCATCTACTGTTCTCTACTCTCCACTCTCTATTCTACAAACTTCACATCCGCCGGCATCCCAGGTTTGAGCTTACCTTGCGGATCTTTTACAGACAGCTTGATGGCGAACACCGTCGTACGGCGGCCTTCGGCGGTCTGCACGTTGCGAGGAGTGAACTCAGCCTTATCGGCGATATGCATAACAGTTGCCGAAAAGGTCTCACCGGGGAACGAATCGACAGTCACTGTGGCCTTCTGGTCCAGGCGGACGGTGCCGTAACGGTCTTCGGGGATATAGACGGTGATGGTCAGACTATCCAGGCGGCCAAGGGTCAATAGTGGAACGCCGACGCCGACGGTCTCTCCCGGCTGGATCGAGCGAGACAGCACCACCCCATCCGCAGGCGATTTAATCGTCAGCTTCGATATCTGCACATCGAGTGTGTTTATGGCCGATTGGGCAGCCTGTACCTGCGCCTGGGCGGCGTCAATTTGCTCGGCGCGCGCCCCGCTCTTTAGATTAGCCTGGTTTGCAGCCGCCATATTGCGCTGTGCTGTGGCTGCATCAAGCTGGTCGAGGAGCGTTTCCAGTGATGGAGTTCCCGGCGCAGCAGTCTTTGCGAGCGAGTTCAATTGTTTCTCCGCATCCTGTACATCTGTCCACGCCTTATTTAACTGGTCTGCCAGATCACCTGTCGCCAGGGCGTCGTAAGCTGATTTGGCGGAATCGACCAGGCTTTGGAAGTCATCAACCGTGGCCTGAGCCGAATCGATGGCCTCAGTGAGCATATCCGGCTCTGTTTTCAAGAAATCCAGGCGCGCCTGGGCCTGAGATTTATTATTTTCAGCCACCTGCCAACTATTGCGGACTTTCTGAATCTGCAGGTAATAAGGCTGGGAACCGTCCTGCACCGCCTGGTAGGCTTCTTGGGCAGCATCGACCGCCTGCTGGGATTCGGTAATCGCATCTGAGGCAGCGACAATGGCACTGGTCGGGTTTTGGGTGTCTTTTCCCAGCTCGGTCTTACGCGCCTTAGCCTGCGAGAGGTTGCCCTCGGCTTTTGTCAACGCCGAATGGGCTTTCTCGACCTGGTCATTGCTCAGGACGACGGTCATGCTGGTGTATTCCGTACGCGTCCGGTCAAGGTTGTCATGAGCCACGGCGATATCTTCCGGGCGGGAGCCAGCCGTCATAGCATCCACATTGGCCTTGACCGCCTTACGGTTGGCTTCCGCTTGGTCCAACTGCGCCTGGGCAGCGTTGAGCTGGTCTTGCGTCGCACCGGCCTTTAATAAGGCCAGGTTGGCCCGAGCGGTCCGAAGATTCGCGACGGCCTGAGCGCGCTGGGACTCGAGCAAAGTCGCGTCAAGTTGGACCAGGACATCACCCACCTTGACATGGTCACTCTCGTCCACGGTAACGCTTATCACGCGCCCACCCAATTCGGGACTGACCTGAACCTCAGTGGCCTCGATCGTACCCGAAGCGGTGAGCACCCCACTGGCACCATCAGCACGCCCGCTGGTGAAGTACCAGATGGCAACCACCACCAGGATGACAACCAATAATATCGGGATAACTATTCGAAGTCTGGTGCGCATTGTGACCTCCAAGTAATCAGTGAATAGTAAGCAGTAATCGGTGAACAGTAGCCAGTAAACAGTGGTCGGTGATTGATTAGCAGTCGTTAATCAAGTCTTTTACGGAAACGCAGGACAGCGATGCTCATAATCCCCAATCCAAAGAGCAGCAGTGCAATAATATTGCTCCACAGCTCCTGCACGCCTACCCCCTTGACCATCAGAGAGCGGATGATCACCAGGTAATAGCGCAACGGGAACAGATAAGAGATATATCGCAAGGCGGTGGGCATAGCCTCCAGAGGGAAGAAGAAGCCGGATAGGAAAAATGCCGGCAGGAGCGTCATCCACACCAGGAGCATAGCCTCCTGCTGAGTATTGGCGATGGTCGATGCTAACAGGCCGATACCCAGGCTGGAGAGCAGGAAAAGCCCCGATAAGAGCAGGATCGTCACCAGGTCACCGCGGATGGGCACCTTAAACCACCAGTGACCGATCGCCAGGACCTCCAGGGCGTTCAGGAATGCCAGGATCACGTAGGGCAAGAGCTTGCCAACCACCAATTCCCAGGGTCGGATTGGGGTGACGATAAGCTGTTCAATGGTGCCCCGCTCTCGTTCACGCACGATCGACGTGGCAGTGAGGATCGATGTCAGGGCATACAGGATAACGCCGATCACGCCGGGGATCATAAAGTAAGCGCTGACAAGGTCGGGGTTGTACCAGACCTGGGTGCGCACATCGATCGGCAATGAGCTCGGAGCTGCCTGACCGCGGCGCATCAGGCGTTCGGCAGTCACATCGGTGGCGAGGGACTGACCGATCAGTTGGGCAGCCGACAGAGCGGTTGAGGCTACCGTTGGGTCGCTGCCATCCAGGACGAAAGCCACCTGGGCGGTTCCGGTTCCTTCGATCTGAGCGCTGTAATTAGGAGGGATGATCAATCCGGCCCTGGCATCGCCACGATCAATCAGGTCGCGCAGCTCGGCTTCGGAACCGACATCATACGCCAGGTGGAAATAGTCCGCGGCGCGATAGGCATCCAGCAGCCTGCGGGCTGACGGACCCCGGTCCTGGTCGAACACCGCCAGGGGCACGTTGCGGACATCGTTCGTCGCAGCATACCCCAGTAAGAATAACTGCATGATCGGCAGGATCAGCACCAGCACCAGGGTGCGCGGGTCACGCAGGATCTGGATGAATTCCTTGCGGATGAGGGAGTTTAGGCGTGAGTTGAACATGATCGCTCCATCGATAGATCAATTTTCAGCCAGAATACCGTGCAAGAATATATCCACAAAGTTATCAAAAGCGTTGGCCTGCAGCTCGGGCGGCATCTGCGTCCCGATGAGCCTGTCGGTGATGAAATAGGAGAAAAACAACCCAATGAAGGCGCGCAAAACGATCGGTACCGGGATAGGCCGCAGGTTCTCCTCCCCAAGCTGCATTAACTGCTGAGCGAATCCGATGATCTGGGGATAGGCAATCTGGAACAGTTGCGGGATGTGCTGGCCCTTGAACTCGACCAGCTCGATAAACATCATGTTTTGGAAATCCGGGCGCTCATCCAGGCCCCGGATCATCAGCGCGGCGGCGTTGCGTACCAGCTCTTCGATCGACGCACCATGGGCGGCATTAATAGCCGGGATGATGTCCAGGTAGAGGGGGCGTTCCATCAGGACAGCGACGAAGATATCCTCTTTACTGGCGAAATGATTGTAAATGCCGCCCAGGGCAATGCCAGCTTTCTGAGCGATCTGGCGCATCGAGGTACCGTGGTAGCCCAGCTCTAAAAAGAGCCGGTAGGCTGCCTGGACGATCTCAGCCCGGGTGCGTCCGCCTTTTGATACACTTGCCTCAGACATGAGTAACCTTCATAAATATGAACGAACGTTCGTTCATATTCTAGGCCGGTTAAAACTCGTTGTCAAGCCTTCCTTAAGACATTCTAATT
>CAZPWU010000049.1:0-9328 GCA_964590325.1 uncultured Anaerolineaceae bacterium
TGTTCATTTCCAGGAAATAGAATTTCTTGTCCTTTTGGACCAGGAACGCGAGCGTGCCGGCATTGACGTAGCTCACCGCCTGGGCAGCCCGTACGGCGACCGACCCCATAAGCTGGCGGAATTCCTCATCCCGGTCAATAAAGATAGAGGGGGACTCTTCCAAGAGCTTTTGATGGCGGCGCTGGATGGAGCATTCGCGCTCCCCCAGGTGGATGACGTTCCCATGGTTGTCAGCCAGGATCTGGAACTCGATGTGCCGTGCTCCCTCCAGGAGGCTCTCCAGGTAAACATCACCATTGCCAAAAGACGCCTCGGCCTCACGGCGGGCGGCGGAGAGCAGGGATGGCATCTCCTCCAGGCTGCGCACCTCGCGCATCCCCTTACCGCCGCCTCCGGCTGTGGCTTTGATCAACAAGGGGAAACCGATGTTCGGGGCCAATGCTAACAGCTCATCATCGCGCAGCGCGCCTTCGCCCTCTGTACCCGGAACGACCTTCACACCGGCCCGGGCGACGGTGGCACGCGCCACCGCTTTGTCGCCCATGGCTGCGATCGCCGATGGCTTGGGACCGATGAAGGCCAGCCTCGCATCCAGGACAGCCTGTGCGAAATCGGCGCGCTCGGCCAGGAAGCCATAACCCGGGTGGATGGCCCCCGCCCCGCTCTTCTTGGCGATATCGATGATCTTATCCCCGAGCAGGTAAGATTCGCGCGCCGGGGCCGGCCCTAACAAGTACGCCTCGTCGGCGAAGCGCACGTGCATGGCCTGGCGGTCGTTCTCAGAATAGACTGCCACGGTACGCAGGCCCAGCTCGCGGCAGGCCCGGGCGATGCGCACAGCGATCTCCCCCCGGTTAGCGATGAGGACTTTATTGAACATTTATCTCTCCCAGTTGTTCTAAAAACCGGATAACTTCCCTATCGAACTCTTCTGCCCTCTCCTGTGGCAGCATATGCCTGGCGCCTTCCATGAGCCAAAGCTCTGCCTGCGGGATAGCAGCGGCGATGTCACGGGCGTGCTGCGGCGTGGCATGCTCGTCTTCCAGGCCCTGGACGACCAGTGTCGGACAGGTGACCTGCCCGAGCAGCGGGCGCATATCCCAGGTCAGGTTGTGCTCCTGGGTCCAGCCGTTATACCAATTATAAAATACCGCCTCGACTTTATTGCCGTGGACGCGCCGCAGCCCTTCCCTGAAGCGCGGGTCGCTTTCGTAAGCATGACGTACTCCCTGGATGCCGGGAAGCATTTTGGGCTCCACATAGATGTGGGCAGCGACGGTGACCAGGCCGGCCACATGCTCGGGATGGCGAGCGGCGTAATACAAGCCGATTGTGCCACCGTCGCTGTGCCCCACCAGGCTGACCTTGCTGATACCCAGTTCTTCGAGCAGGCCTTCCAGGTCAGCGAGGTCATCCTCGAAATAGGGTACGGAAAGAGCCTGTCGAGGGTTAGAGCGCCCGTAGCCCCAGCGATCGAAGGCGATGGTGTGGAAACCGGCCTCTGCCAGGGCCAGTAGCTGCGCTTTCCAGGCTTGTATAGAACCCAACCCATGGTGCAATAAGACGACTGCGTGACCCGCTTCTGATCCACTGGCCTCGTAATAGATTCGATGGGTGCCAGAATAGTAGGGCATAAATTATTTTTATAGGGGCGTGCACCCGTGCTTCTTGGGTGGGTTCGAATCCCGCTTGTTGGCGAGCATCTCAAGGGCGTTGATCAGCCTGGGCCGGGTCTCGCGCGGCTCGATGACATCATCGATGTAGCCGCGCGCTGCCGTCACGTATGGATTGGCAAACTTTTCGATATAGTCGGCGACTAGTTCGGCTCGACGCTTCTCGGCGTCCTCGACCTGGGCCAGCTCCTTACGGAAGATGATGTTCACCGCCCCATCCGGCCCCATCACGGCGATCTCAGCGGTGGGCCAGGCCAGGTTCACGTCACCGCGGATATGCTTGCTGCTCATCACGCAGTAAGCCCCACCATAGGCTTTGCGGGTGGTGACGGTCAGCTTCGACACGGTAGCCTCGCAGTAGGCATAGAGCAGCTTGGCACCCGAGCGGATGATGCCACCGTGCTCCTGGTCTGTGCCAGGCAAGAAACCGGGCACGTCCACGAAGGTCAGGATGGGGATATTGAACGCATCGCAGAAGCGCACGAAGCGGGCGGCTTTTTCAGAGGCTTTAATATCCAGGACCCCTGCCAGTACAGCGGGTTGGTTGGCGATAATGCCGATGCAGTGTCCGCCCAGGTGGGCAAAGCCGATGACGATGTTTTGAGCGTAGGCCTCATGGATCTCGAGGAACTGTCCGTCATCCACGACCATGTGGATCACGTCTTTCATGTTGTAGGGTTTGCTGGGGTCGTCGGGGACGATGCTGTCCAGCGCCTCCTCCATGCGTAGCGGGTCGTCTTCGGTGTGCGAAACGGGCGGGTCTTCCATGTTATTCTGTGGCAGGTATGAAAGAAGCTTGCGGATCAGGTAAAGGGCGTCGGCCTCCGAATCCGTCGCCATGTGGCAGATCCCCGAGACCTCGGAGTGGACGCTGGCGCCGCCCAGCTCCTCGAAGGAGACATCCTCGTGGGTGACGGCCTTGATCACCTCCGGCCCGGTGACGAACATATAGGACGAGTTGCGCACCATAATGATGAAATCAGTGAGCGCTGGCGAATAGACCGCCCCCCCGGCGCATGGCCCCATGATGACGCTGATCTGCGGGATCACCCCCGAGGCCAGGGTGTTGCGCAGGAAGATATCAGCATAGCCGCCCAGGGAGACCACCCCCTCTTGAATGCGCGCCCCGCCCGAGTCGTTCAGGCCAACTACCGGTGCGCCGTTCTTGATCGCCATATCCATAATCTTGCAGATTTTTTCGGCATGCACCTCGCCCAGGCTCCCGCCGAAGACGGTGAAATCCTGCGAGAAGACGTACACCAAGCGCCCTTCGATCGTGCCCCAGCCGGTGACCACACCATCGCCGGGATATTTCTGCTGGTCCAACCCAAAATTGGTGGTGCGGTGAACGGCGAAAGCATCGATCTCGTGGAAGGACCCCTTATCGAGCAGGAGGTCGACCCGTTCGTGAGCCGTCGCTCTGCCGCGCTTATGCTGCGCCTCAATGCGTTCCGTACCGCCTCCCAATTGTGCCGCGGCCTTGAGCTCACGCAAACGCTGTATTTTTTTGTTATCAGTCATGCCTCTCTCCGAAGAAAGCCTTTGCTTTTGATCGCGACAGCACCCACACAATGCACGCTAACAAGAGGAGTGTGACGACTGCCGCAAAAGGCCAGTCCGTCCGTGCCTGCGCCTTGTTGACCAGGAGAAGCCGGTCGAGCCAGTAGTAAAGCGTGTAAACCAGGGCCGTGCCAAAGGTTGCCCACCGCGCCCGCCGCTTCCCTCGCCACAGCCTCCACCCGAGCGGCAGCCCGGTAGCGGACCAGATCAACCCGGTCAGAGCCAGGTAGAGTGGGGATACGCCTGAGAAGCCGGCGAGAAAGCCCCACTGCCTCAACGCCTGGACCATGCGCAGCAGGTTGATCGCCGTAATGCTTAAAACCCCCACAGTGAGCAGGGTTACGCTGAAGGGGCGCCTGGGCTTGGGCTCCGGGGGAATTGCCATCCGTTGATTACCATAGTTTACCGCAGACTAGGCGTGAACAGCGGAGAATTTATCGTTTTATTATATCGTCTTATCGGGTGTAGAGTGTGATCTTCCCCAATTGCTCGCCCTTTTCTAGCCGCTCCTGGGCGAGGCGCGCCTCTGATAGCGGGTAAGTGCGGTCGAGAACTGGTTTGAGCTTCCCGGCAAAGACCAGCTCCATCACGGCCGCGAAATCCCGTTTCGGAGCCATCGTCGAGCCGATGATGGACAGATGTTTGCCAAAGATCAAGCGGTTGTCGATCTCGAATATTGGGCCACCGGTGTTGCCCACGGTGAGGATGCGTCCGCCTTTACGGGCCGCGCGGAAGCTCTGTGGGAAGGTCGTGCCGACATTATCTACCACCACGTCGACACCGCGCTTATCCGTCAGGTTGTAGACCGTCCGCGGCCAGGCCTCGTCCTTTGAGCGGTTGATCACGGCGTAGGCCCCCAGCGATTCGGCCAGTGCCGCTTTCTCGGGCCCCGAGGCGATCACACATACTGTTGCCCCTGCCAATTTGGCGATCTGGATGCTGGCGACGCTCACGCCGCCGGAAGCGCCCACCACCAGCACCGTCTCCCCGGGGCGCAGGTTGCCGCGCGTGATGAGCGAGTGCCAGGCGGTCTGGTAAACCAGTGCGGCCGCCGCGGCGGTCAGCTCATCAAACCCGGCAGGAAGCGCTAAAAAGTTGCCCTCCGGCAGGGCGATGTATTCGGCGTAGGTGCCGCGCACCGTCTCGCCCAAGAGCTGCCATGAGCGGCAGCGGTTATCGTCCCCTGCCAGGCAGTATTCGCACTGTCCGCAGCTCAGGTTGGGGTTGATGACGACATGGTCGCCAACCGACCAGCGGGTAATCCCCTCTCCCAAAGCGACGACCTCTCCGGCCCCATCCGCCCCCGGGATATGCGGATACCCCAACTTGATGCCAGGCCAGCCCCGCCGCACCCAGATATCCAGCCGGTTGAGAGCCGCGGCTTTGAGCTTCACCAGCACCTGCCCGGGACCTGGCTCAGGGGTGGGGAAGTCGCGGTATTCGAGGACCTCCGGTCCTCCGTGAGTGTGAAATAGAATGGCTTTCAATGCAGCGTTATTTCCCACACATGGATGTGTGATGGCTCCGACTCGAAGGGGTTTAAAATCTCCAGGCGCAGCACCTTGGCTGAGGTCGGCTGGCCGAAATTCAGAGTCACCTCAGGCTGCTCGATGGTGCCCTTCATCTGTGCCGAATACTCGACCGGGGAGGCATCCGGGGTTGCGTATAGGCTTGCGGTGATCTTCTCCTCGACGCTCCCGATGATGACCGAGACTCCGCTCAACGTGCGGGCTTCGGGGAAGGTCAATTCGACGATCAGTGGGTTGGACTCCAGGCCGCGTGCCACCGAGTGCGGGTCACCGTCGAACATGGCATCAATCGAGCCCATGTCCAGCACGGAGTAGCGCACCTGTATGGGCTGCCCGTCCAGTTTGATCTCGCCCGTCTTCAGCTCTCGGCGGGCATTGCGTTCGTTAGCCAGGATCTCGTCGATGTTATCCACGTAGCGCAGACGCACGAAGTAGAACCCGGGCTGGTTGTTTGGGTAGTAGATGATTTTCTCGATGCGGATGTCGGTGAATTTCCCGCTGGCGACGGTTTTATCGTACTCGTCTTTGAGCATGATGAACAGTGTCTTGTCATCCAGCGGCAGGTGGCGGTTCATGTGCCCGTCAATGCTGCCCATCTGGATGACGGTCGGGTCGGGCAGGAAGAAGCGCGCCACCGCATCCGTGCCGTTGGCCCAGTTGGGTGAGAAGATGATCTTGGTGTCGAGGTGCTGCTCGAGATAGTTTTGGATTTCGCTGAAGATCTGGTAAGCGCCCCACTGCATACCGCCCATGGTGTAGTCCTCATACCAGCGCGGGCCGTTCGTCAGCGCATCGCGCAGCATGGAGAAGTTGACGACCACCAGTAACGTACACAGTCCAATGGATATCCCCGATAAAGACAGCTTCCAGCGTTCAAGGCGGGATGCGATCCCATCCAGGATCGATCTAAGGCGGTCTCCCAAAGCGCTGAGCGGCTTGAGTTTAAGACTGTCGGATAACTGGGGCAAGGCTTTCAGCTTTTGGGAGGGCTCTCTGACCCATTCCAGGACCGCCGAAAGCCCCAGGCCCGTCAGCAGCGTGGCAGGGATTACGAAGACCAGCTCACGGGTGATGCCCACCCCCACCAGTGCGCTGCCGGTCGGTGCAGCTAGCGTGGCGATCAGCAGGGCGCGGTGGGCTGATGAGCGCAGGTGTAGCAGGCAGTTCAAGAGCCCGATGTAGAAGAATGGGGCAGAGACAAGCAGGAGATGGCCGTATCCCTTCATCAGGTGGCGAGGCAGGTCGGTCTCGTTGGGGATGAACCAGTACGCCGGGCTCAGTCCGTACAGGTATGTCGACACAAAGCGGTTGATTTTCTCTTTAAGGGGCAGGGGTTGCACCAAATAAGAGCCCAATTCCCTCAGGTGGTCGAGCGGAGCAGAGCTGTGGATGAGGCGGAAGCGTATATACGGCAGGGCCAGGATGACCAGGAGCGCCGCGCCCCACAGGATTGTCCGCCGGTTCTGCCAGTGGTAGCGCAGGTCAGAAAAGAACAGCAGGACAGCCGTCACTGCTACGACCACCTGTCCGGGGCTGTAGGAATAAAAGGCAAAGGCCGCCAGGGTCAGGGTGGGATACAGGTATTTAGGTGAACGGTAACGGTAAAGCAGGTAGCTACCCAGCATCGCGGCGTAGAACGAGACGAAGATGACGGTCTCAAAGGCCGTGCGCGAGTGCAGGAACCAGGCTGGGGCGATGGAGAGCAATAGGGGGCCGGCCCACCAGTAGGGGATTTTAAAGATATCCCGCAGGATCAACCCCACGCCGAAGACTGCCAGCAGTGTGATCAGTACGGAGGTGGCACGCGTGACATAGGCCGATACGCCGAAGATCAGGTAAGGGATCACCTGCAGGTAGACGCTGGCGCTCAGGTTGTAATAAGAGCCGTTCTTGAAGTAGGTCGGCAGGAGGGTATGGTTGGCGTCGCGGAAACCGTTGTGCACCAGGTCTTCGGCCGACATGGTTTGGATGGCTTCATCGGTGAAGAAATAGATAGGGAAGCTGGTCAGGCCGATCAGGTGGGTGACCAGGTAAACGATGATCGCCAGCCCGAACAGGGTTGTCGCCAAATTGTAAGGCCAGGCGATAGGTCTGACCGCCTGCTGGGCGGTCTCATGGAGGCGGCTGACTGCGCCAGCCAGGAGCGATCCACCTGGTTGCCGAACCCTCTCTTGAACGGTACCTTTGGGGAGACCCGCTAGGCCTTGGGGGAGGGCTGTTGGCTTGACTGGGGACGGCACGCTCCGCGCGGGTGTCGCCTCAGCGCCGGGCTGGCTTATAAAGACTGTCCCAGGGACCTGAGCAGCTTGCTTGACGTTTACCACGACCGGGTTTCCTGCCCCTTGCGGTGTCGCACCATCCTGGGGGCCGAGGGCCTCCACTGTCACTCTCACGCGTGTACCCTTCGCCAGCTCGAACGAGATGTTCACGCGCGAGGTCCGCTCTCCTGGCGCCTCGCTCGGGTCGGTCGGTGCGGGGGCATTGACCGGTCCTTCGGCAGAGTCCCGTGGTTTAGGATCCTTGTCTTGGGTCGTCTGGTTGGCATCCGCCGGCTGGGAAGCACCGGTCGGTTCGGGAACACCAGTCGGCTGAGGAGCGCCGGACGGCTGGAAATCGCCGTTTGGAGGAGGTTGCCGTTGTTCCATTGGCTTATGGAGCCTCTTGGGGCAGCTTGAATTCTACGGCGTTTGACCACACCGGGGATTTACCAAATGCATCGACCAGGGGTGTCTCCGCTGAGGCCAGGCTGACCTTGCAGCGGTAGCGTCCAGGCGTGGATGCGCTGAAGGCGATCTCCCCGGCAGAGGTCAGTCCGTCGAGCTGAGCCGTCTGGTCCTGGAGAAGGTGCCAGGGTGTGTCTTTCTTGGGAGAAAATTGTGCGTCGCCGGTGAAGACGATCGTGTCGATAAAGATTGCCCAAAAGTGGGACAGGTCCTCCTTAAAGGGGCGCGAGACAACGACTGGGCTGGCACCCTTGGACAGGTCGAACGGCCCAATCCGCTCCCAGGTCCACTTTTCTAGCTGGTCTCCGATAGTCAGCGCCGCGAACGGCTTCGCCTGGTCATCGATCTGCAAATACCCGGGGGACAGGTCCAACTGGCGTTTAAAATAGCGTACCCAGGCATAGACCTGGTCGCTCGGCGGCAGGGGGCCGATGTAGTCCAGCTCACGGCTGTCGCTGAAATCGAACACGAACCCGTTGCCCTGCCAGCCCATAACGATGTTGCTGTCCGCCTGCCAGCCTCCCCGGTTAATCAAGTCTTCCGCCTCAACCCAGACCACGTCCGAGCGGGATTCCTCACACACCTGGCGCACTGTGTAAGCCGTACCGCTACTCAGCGACCAGGTCAGTGTACTCTCATCAGGCGATGCGACAGTATCCTGTGCAGCGGTGTTTTTTACTGCCAGCTGTACCGTCACCGGCCGGCAGGCAGGATTTGCCAGGGCCGCAGCCGGCAAGCTGTAGCGGTCCATGTACTGACCTGGGGTCACCTGGGCATCGGGGAAGCAGCGCTTCATCGCCTCAGCTACCATCTGCACCTGCTCTTTTTGCTGGTCGGTGAAATGGTCGAGCACCACTTCGACCGTCTGCCACTGTTGGGAGGTCGTGAACAACCCCGGTAAAAAGGTCTCGAAAGGCACCATCTCGAAAGCAGTCGTGATCTCTGAGGTCGGGATTTTGCCATGCATGTATAGCTCAATGGTGCGGTCCTCGGCGAAGATCTGGCTGTTGGCGCCCGGCTGGTAAGGGATGTACCAGTGCACGCCCGGTCCGCTGCCTGCCTTGATGAACTCGCCCAGCTCGCGGATCACCTGCCGTGGCATCGGGTCGTTCACCTCGTTGAAATAGATGAACAGGTTAAACGCGCCGATCCAGGCCAACCCGGCAAACGCCAGGGTCAGCCCGATCAAGCGCAGGTTCTTCCCCGGCAGGCGGTCCACTTCCACGGCGAAGACGAACATCGCCAACGCGATAAAGATATAAACCGCCGGCAGCCCGGGATAATACACACGCGCCACCGGCCTCTCGGTGATGGTCGGGATGGGCAGCAGCACCAGCCCGGCCCAGATCAGGGTCCAGTAAGAGAGCCGTAACCTGATCATGAGCAGTGCAAGGATGATGCCGAACACCAGCCAGGGCAGCAGGGCGGCGTTGATCATCGGCCCGGAGGAGCGGCTGTAGATGAAATCAGACTCAGTGTGGACGAACCACGACCTCAGCACCTGTCCGAACTGGTCGCTCAGCGTCGGTAAAAAGCCGGTTTTCCAGCGTTCGGCGATCCCATAATCGGTCAGCCTTCCTTCGAAATACGAGACCAGCGCCGGCACTGCCAGGATCGTCGGGGCAGCCAGCGCTACCAGATCCGTGACGGCATTCTTCAGGGGTACTTTTTGGCGGATCAATTCAATGATCGCCAGCATAAGGGCAACGACAAAGATCGGTACCGCTGTGTCGAACGTTAACACACCCAGCGCCAGGGCTACTCCGCACACCAGGTAAGCTTCCCAGCGCCGCTTCCCGATGGCAAACGTCAGCAGGGCCAGGGTCAGCAGCGGGAAGAACTT
>CAZPWU010000050.1:0-9167 GCA_964590325.1 uncultured Anaerolineaceae bacterium
CCGGTTCGGTCCGCATTCCAAAGGAGATGACACACGCAGCCCGGAGGAGCTGGATGGAATGCGACGGGACCGCGACCCACTGAGTATTCAGGGTGCCAGATTGGACCCTGATAAGCGTACAACAGTGGAAGCGGAAGTAGACACTGATGTTGCCCGGGCTTACGCCCAGGCATTGAACGATCCTATGCCAGTAATCAGTAAACAGTGACCAGTGATCAATATATCCACAGTCCTTGAATCCCTGAATGCCGCCCTTCACCAGGCCTTTACTGCTGACGAACGGGTTTACCTGCTCGGTGAAGATGTGCTGGACCCTTATGGAGGGTCGTTTAAGGTGACGCGCGGACTGTCGACAGCTTTTCCGAGCCGGGTACTGACTACACCCGTCTCTGAAGCGGGTATAACAGGTTTGGCTGCAGGCATGGCCCTGCGCGGGTTGCGACCGGTAGTCGAGATCATGTTCGGTGATTTCGTCACCTTGATCGCGGACCAGCTGATCAATCACATCGCTAAATTCCGCTGGATGTACAATGACCAGGTGCGCGTTCCGCTGGTAATCCGCACTCCTATGGGTGGACGGCGCGGTTACGGCCCCACGCACAGCCAGACCCTCGAGAAACTATACCTGGGTGTGCCGGGTCTATGTGTTCTAGCTCCATGCGCATTCGCTGATAATCAGACAGGTGGACCCGGTGACTTGTTGAAGCGTGCCATCCTGGAGAGCGAAGACCCGGTTTTATTTATCGAGAATAAGCTTCTCTATGCTCTACCGGTACAATATCCAGGTACATTAGTTGATTTCACCCTTACTCCTTATCCCTCTATCCCCATCAAGGATCCTGGGATCTGGGATATGGGTGTAAGATTTGGACCAACATACGTTTTATCGATCTGTGATGCTCCACCCCCTATCCTGACCATCACAGCTTATGGATATATGGCAGAGCTGGCACGCCAGGCGGTTTCATTACTGGCGTACGAACACGAGATCTTCACAGAGCTGGTTGTGCCGACTCAATTGGCACCTTTCACCATCGACCCCATTCTAGAATCAATACGCCACACTGGACGGCTGCTCGCTATCGAGGAAGGCTCATTAACCCTGGGTTGGGGAGCGGAGGTAATCACGCTTACCATTGAAAGCCTTGGTCCGCGTTTAAAAGCCGCTCGGCGCCTGGCAGCCCGTAATTTGCCCATCCCTGCCTCGGGGTCTTTGGAGGCTGCTGTGCTACCTGGGGTAGATGAGATTGTGCAGGCAGCACACGAGATGACCGAATAATGGTATAAACAATCTTATGCCTTGGCCCATCACCGTCCCCTTACTCAATCCCAACGAACCTGAGGCCAGGCTGGTTGCCGTTCACGTAGCCGAAGGACAACATGTCTCTGCAGGCGATGTGCTGTGCACTCTCGAAACCACCAAGTCAACCTCTGAGCTTGTTGCCGAGAAAACCGGATTCGTCGTGGGGTTACGATTTAAACAGGGAGATTTAGCTCGTGCGGGAGAAGTCTTGTGTTACCTGGCAGACACGCCCGATTGGAAACCTCCTCAAGTTGAAAGCCCTCCCATAAAATCTGGTACCCAGGTAGGTATCCCTGCAGGATTGCGGATTACGAAACCGGCGTTAACCCTGGCACAGGCGCACAACCTGGACCTTAGTAAACTACCCCCGGTAAGGATGATCACTGTAAGCGTTGTGCGTGCATTGCTGGATAAAACTCCCGCTCGCACAGATTTCGTCAAGTTATCAGGTGAATTTGATCCCACCGCCATCCTCATTTACGGTGGGGGAGGGCATGGTAAGACATTGATCGATCTGCTGCGGACGCTGGGGACATACCGGATTGCAGGTGTTGTTGATGATAGTCTCCCCATCGGTGAGACGGTCATGGGCTTCCCTGTGTTGGGGGGAGGAGAGGTTTTGACGCAACTACACGACCGCGGATTACAACTGGCGGTTAACGCCGTGGGAGGAATCGGTGATATCACAATCCGGCTCAAGGTTTTCCAACGGATTGCTGAGGCAGGATTGGTCTGCCCTTCGGTGACACACCCGTCAGCAGTTATCGAGCCAAGTGCGACCCTCGCAGCGGGTGTCCAGGTGTTTCCACATGCCTATGTGGGCAGCGAGGTAAGCCTGGGATTTGGTACTATCGTTAACACCGGGGCGGTTATCTCCCATGATTGTCAGTTGGGAATTTGTGTTAACGTCTCACCTGGAGCGCTATTGGCTGGCGGGGTCTGGGTGGGTGATGGGGCTTTAATCGGCATGGGTGTAACAGTAAACCTGGGAGTTAAAATTGGTGCCAAGGCACGCGTTGGCAATGGTGCTACAGTTAAAGCCGATGTTGAGGATGGTGGGGTTGTACATGCAGGAACAATCTGGCCTGCCTGAATCTATTGATAATGTATAGTTATTAAATTTACACATAATGCTATAGGCATTGGGATATTGGGTTATTCCATGGACATATCAATTCGTACGTATCATCCAGGTGATTTGGAAGCATGCCGAGTGTTATGGGAGGCATTGACCCAGCACCATCGCGACTTATACCAAGACCCATCTCTCGGCGGTGATAATCCCGGGTTCTATTTTGACCGCCATCTTACGCGTGTGGGTTCCGATCACATGTGGTCTCTTTTTTTTACAACTCGGGTTTTCGAATACTCGGCCAGATTGATCTGTGCATGGATTTAAAATCAAACGATTATATCACCTGGAAACCCGGGCCTGATCTGTATGGCTATCCATTCATGGCTTGAGAAAATAGCCACACTGTTATAGATATTAAAAACATGGACTTGATGACAATTTTCTGGGTACTTTTGTCGCTGGCGACTGCTATCGTCTCATTATTCACCCTTTTGGGTTTTTTAGGTCGTTTGTGGTGGGTTTTTGATCTTTTCAGTCACTTTCGATATCAGTATTTAATTCTATTGATCATGAGTTCCTTGATTTTCATCATCGGTAGAAAGTACTCCGAAGCGCTGATCAGTTCTCTGTTCGTTGTTGTAAATCTAGCCCTTGTTCTCCCATTATACATAGGCGATTCACGCAAATTAAAGAACGTTTCCTCTAAACAAGAGAAGACACGGACATACCGGGTGATCTTTTCGAACGTGGAACAGAAGAACCTTCAATCTTCAAAGCTTAGTGAACTGATCCGATCAACAAATCCCGAC
The DNA here is from genome assembly GCA_964590325.1 of uncultured Anaerolineaceae bacterium. Taxonomy (GTDB): domain Bacteria; phylum Chloroflexota; class Anaerolineae; order Anaerolineales; family UBA4823; genus CAZPWU01. The sequence goes on from CAZPWU010000050.1 coordinate 3,188, forward strand.
TTCATCGCTCTTGTCGAGGTAAATCAAGCCTGGATGGATGAGCTTCAGCCGGAGAAGGCTGGTTATCCTTATGTCCATAGCGCTCTTAGAGAGGATAATTATGGTGTAGCCTTTTTCAGCAGGATTCCTTTCGAGAGTACAGAGACCTGTTACTTCGGTGATGCCTATGTACCAACTGTGGTTGTACGGTTTATATTAGATGAGCGGTATCTGACCATCATTGATACTCATCCACCCCCGCCTAAAAGCTACACCCTAACTAATTACCGCAATCACCAGTTGGAAGAGATCGCCGAATTTGTATCTGGACAAACCGGTGATGTCATGGTCCTGGGTGACTTGAACACAACTCCATGGTCTCCATTTTTCCAGGAGTTTTTACGTAGAAGCAGTTTACGAGAAAGCCGGAATGGATTCGGATTACAATTATCATGGCCCACGGATCGTGTACCATTTTTAGTACCCATTGATCATATCCTGGTTTCGAAAGGTATTATTATAAATAAACGTAGGGTTGGTCCTAACATTGGATCTGACCATTTCCCGGTGATCCTTAGTTTTTCGATGATTAATCCTACAAAGGAGTGATTTTTGATCACCCAGAATAACAAAATCTTGGTACCGATGTCCTCACCGGACCTGACCGATGCCGAACGGGAGGCGGTCGCTGCGGTTCTGCGCACACCCAATCTCAGTATGGGTGAAGAGATCCTGGCTTTCGAAGATGTCTTTCGCACCTACACTGGTTGTAAGCACGCCATCGGCGTTAACTCGGGTACTGCTGGGCTGCATCTATGTGTGCGTGCGGCGGATTTAAACGAAGGTGACTTGGTGATCACTACACCTTTCTCGTTCGTGGCTTCTACCAATGTACTGCTTTATGAGCAAGCGATACCGGTTTTCGTCGATGTGAATCCGCTAACAGGCAATCTGGATCCTGTGCAGGTTTTGGAAGCAACGACCGACCTTTGTCGTGGTGGAGAGGCAGCCAGAAAATGGCTGCCTCGCTCAGGAGTCCAGGCTGGCTCATTATTGAAGGCTATCCTGCCGGTAAATGTGTTCGGTCAGCCTGCCGATATAGACCCCATCCTGGAAACTGCCCGGCGTTATGGACTAAAGGTCATCGAGGATGCCTGCGAATCCCTGGGAGCAGAATATAAAAACCGCAAATCTGGAACATTGGGGGATTACGGTGTCTTTGCATTCTACCCGAATAAACAGATCACCACGGCAGAGGGGGGTGTTATAGTGACCAACGACGACCGGGCCGCGCTCCTGATGAGCGCTCTCCGCAACCAGGGACGCGCTCCAGGGGACACCTGGCTCCAGCACACCTACCTGGGCTATAACTATCGGCTGGATGAGATGAGTTCTGCTTTGGGTCGAGTGCAAATGAGGCGGCTTGACGAACTGGTGGCTAAACGGGAGCTGGTCGCAGCCTGGTATAGCGCATGTCTTGCGGACATAGAGGGCGTTGAAGTTCCTCAGATTGTGCCCAACACCACACGCATGAGCTGGTTCGTTTACGTTGTGCGGTTTCTGCCCGGGATCGATCGTGACAGAGTAGCTTGTTCATTAGGGGAGCGCGGTATTCCGGCGCGACCCTATTTTTCCCCTATTCACCTGCAGCCATATATGGTAGAACGTTTTGGCTACCAGGAGTGTGATTTCCCAATAACAGAAAACCTGGGTCGACGTGGGCTTGCTTTACCTTTCTCCAGCGTGATGACTCAGGCTCAGGTGGAACTGGTGTGCCAGATGTTAGAAGAGGTATTAAGGTCCATCTAGCGGGATTGAAAGGAATTTATACATCATGAACATTTCCATGTGGCGGAAAGCGTTAGCAATTATTCCCAGGATCAGTAAAGAGGAGTGGGATCATCTGGATGTGATCTCAAAGTGGCTGATATCGACGCGTGCTGCAGTATTGATCATGACCTTCCTCTCGGCAGCCATCGCTGGTATCCTGGCTTTCCGGGATAGGAGCTTTAACATATGGTACTGGCTCTTGCTGGCGGTTGGTCTGGTCATAGCCCATGCGACCAACAACCTGTTCAATGATTATACGGATTACACCAGAGGGGTAGATAAAGATAATTATTTCCGCGCTCAATATGGCCCGCAGCCCCTGGAACATGGCTTAATGACTAAGCGCCAGTTGTTAACCTATATAGCGGTCACGGGCTTGGTCGCCCTGGCAATCGGCTTGGCTTTAGTTTACTTACGAGGGGGATTAACCCTACTTTTACTGGGTTTGGGGGCATTTTTTGTCTTGTTCTATACCTATCCCTTGAAATATATAGCTCTGGGCGAATTGGCAGTGTTGATCGTCTGGGGACCTTTGATGATCGGCGGTGGTTATTATGTCATCACAGGCAACTGGGATTGGGGGGTGGTTATCGCCAGTTTACCTTATGCATTGGGTGTCACGACGGTCATTTTTGGTAAACACATCGATAAATACAAGGATGATAACGCCAAGGGTATCCATACCTTGCCAGTATTGATCGGCGAGCAAGCCGGTCGGTATGCGGTGATGGGGATGATTGTCTTTCAGTACATCTCGGTGGTATATTTAATCGTCATCGGATTTTTTACACCGATCATGCTGGTTGTCCTCCTGGCTATACCTGCTCTTATCCGTATCTGGCCGATCTATAATCATCCTAAGCCGGAACAAGAACCGCCCGGTTATATTCCTAATACATGGCCCTTGTATTATGTGGCAGCGGCTTTTTATCACAACCGGAGCTTTGGGTTGTGGTTTTTACTCGGTTTGATTGTAGATGCGGTTTTAAAAGTGTATATTCTCAAGTGATAAGGGCTGTTAATAAGAAAGACACCCGATGTAGCTGAGCCATGTTACAGCTACACCGGGTGCCTTTTGTTATCGACTCTTGATTGTTTATGGCTGATTTTAAGACTGCGAGCTATTCTGAGTCAGTGTCCTAGATCGGGTTTGCCCGCTACTGGGGGTGCTGGTGTGGACACGACTAGCTGCTGCCACATGTCCCATTTTCAATTTACTGAAGGATGCAGACGCACCATCGATAGTGCGAAAGTGGGTCTTACTGTTTACCTGGAAAGAACGTTCGACATGACGAAGGTTTTTGATGATCAAGGCGTCGGTGCCGATGGAAGTTACCCGACCGAAGCCACGATGTACATCATCCCCATTTATGACGGACTGAGTCAGGGTGACTGGGGTATTATCCGTGGATTTTAAAAATTTGGCTAATCCTTTGTAAAATATCTGTAAAATGTGTTCAATCTCGGAAATTAAGATGCTTGCGGGTGCGAAGCACCCGCAAGCATCTTAATTTCCGCTCCTTATTGACCTTGCCTGCTAGCTTTCAGGTGGAAAGACCAGGTCTTCGCGTCCCTCTAACCGGTCTTGGATGCGCTGGACGACGATGTCCAGGTGCCCGGGTTTGTGTACGAAATCCAGGTCATCGGTGCGAATGGTCAATACCGGGCAATTATCGAAGGTCTTTATCCATTCGTTGTAGAAAGAGTCCAGCAGGGAGAGATATTCTGCGGTGATCCCACCTTCGATAGAGCGGCCGCGTTTCCGTATACGCTTTATGAGCACGGAAACCGGGGCTCTAAGATAAATTAACAAATCTGGGGGAGGCAGGTGAGTGACCAACAGGTCAAAAACGCGCCGGTAGGCCAGGTAATCGCGCTCGCTGAGGTTACTCATGTGTTGTAGGGCACGGGCGAAGATGTGAGCGTCCTCATAGATACTGCGGTCCAGTATGGCAGATTGGGGTAGGGCGACCAGGTCGAGGTATTGCTGGGCGCGATGACCGAGGAAGAATATCTGTAAGTGGAAAGACCAGGAACGCATATCTGCATAGAAGTCAGGCAGATAGGGGTTATCAGCCACTGACTCAAAGGCGGTAACCCATCCTAATCGCGCCCCGAGCCTCTCGGTGAGACTGGTTTTCCCAGTACCAATGTTGCCAGCGACGATAACGAGGTGTTTAGCCATCTAACATTCACTATACCCACAAGTATAGCACTTGCGACAGCCCTCTTCATTGATTACGGCTGCCTGACCACATTCAGGGCACAGGTCACCGATCTTTAGGAAGGCCTGCTCTGGCTGAATTTCCTCCTCTAACGTTGGGGAAAGTGTTATTTCCTCCATCGGGAGATGACCATTATCCTCGAACTCATAATTTTCGTGATCTTCTTCATTCTTAATTTCGTCACCTGAGCCAGTGTTGTTCAGGTATTCGGCTAATGCATGGGCAACCCCGTCCGGCAGTGAGCGTACACGGTTAGGACCAAAACCCAGGGAGCGCCCGCCGCCAATTCCTGAGAGCTGTCGCCAGATTTCCTTAAGTCGTTCCCGCGGTGCAACCGGTGAGGCCAAGCGCAAGATATAGGAGATTAGCCGACCGATAGCCTCTGATACTGCTGCGGTCTCCGAACCCGCTTTAGCGGTGTTGACAAAGACCTCAAATGGCTGATTACCACCATTTTCGTTAATGGTCACAAACGTTTTGCCTGCTGGCGTACTGATGTTGAATGTATAACCGTGCAGCCATCGTGGGCGTGGTTTCTTGGGGTCAGACCAGATCGTTAGCTGTTCCGCTTGTTTAACATCCGGGGCTGGATCGGATACCGCTTCTTGCTTCTGCTTGGCTGTAGCTTTTGTTTCTAGGACGACTTTCTGGCGCGATCCGGTGACATAAACGGTGATGCCCTTGCAACCCAATTTCCAGGCCAACATATAAGCTGTGGCAACGTCAGACTCGGCTATGCTGGCATGGAAGTTAATCGTTTTGGACAAGCTGTTGTCCACGAAAGTCTGCAGGGCGCCTTGCATACGCACATGTTCTTCGGCGCTGATATCCTGAGAGACCACAAAGACCTGGCGCACCCGATCCGGGACCTCGTCGATGTCTTGACAGGAGCCCAGCTCCATGACTTTATCGATGATTTTCTGTCGGGTGGTTTTATTTATCCCAGACTCTCGGAGTCCCTTTTCAAACAATGGGCTTGCATAGGTTAATTGTAGGTCTTTGCCATTATCGTTGACGTGACGGATGTATGCCAGTGCAAAAACCGGCTCACAACCGTAACCTTCGCAACCTGCCACTGTGGCAATTGTCCCGGTCGGAGCGATGGTGGTCTGAGCAGCATTACGGATGCCATATTTTTGGATTCCCGCCACAATACTACCCCAATCAAGGAAAGGTCGGTCCCAATCGTGGGTGTAAGGGGACTGTGGTTGGGGCGGGGTCCATTCTAAGTTCTCTGGATCGTAGATGCTTCCCTGGATTGCAGGGAAGGGTCCGCGCTCTTTAGCAAGCTCAACACTGGTCAGCATGGTGTGATAGCGTATGAATTCCATGACCTGGGCTGCGAATTCCTGGCCTTCTTCAGATCCATAGCGTATGCCAGTATGATACATCAGGTCAGCCAGGCCCATGATCCCCAGCCCGATCCTGCGGCAGCGATGAGCGGCTTCTTTTAGCTGTGGGACTGCGGGTACATACGCGTTTGCCTCCACCACATCATCCAGGAAACGAGTGGAGCTGACGACACTCTGGCTCAGTTTTTCCCAATCCACTTTCCCTTCAGGGGCGAAGTGCTGGGCAAGGTTGACCGAGCCCAGGCAACAGTTCTCATAAGGTCCAAGCCATTGCTCACCGCATGGATTGGTTGCCTCGAGCTGATACAAATGGGGTACGGGGTTAGATCGGTTCGCTGCATCAAGGAAGAGAATACCCGGTTCACCATTGTGGTGAGCCTGGCGGACGATTTTATCAAATAATTCGCGAGCTCGTACCTGTCTGTGGACTTTTATGGGGATGCCGGATTTCTCGGCTTGTTCGAGCGTCCCATGAAAACCATGGTACTCCGGTGTGCTCACATCAGGGAACCTCAGCTCCCATTCGCTGTCTGCCTCCACCGCCTTCATGAAGGCATCGGTGATGCCAACTGAAATATTAAAGTTCGTAATTGC